>CAVCBG010000035.1:0-9273 GCA_963600285.1 Anaerovoracaceae bacterium | reverse complement strand
GCTGTGATAATGCAGGCGGACGAAGCAGCCCTTCGCCGCGAGATGCTTGGCAATCACGGCGCCGACTCTGTGTCCCGCGCCGGTGATGAGCACGGACTCAGGCACGCGGCTTTCCTAAGCAGCGGGCGAAGATGCCGCGCATATCCGCGTCGGTGAGTTCATAACGGTCGCGCTTCAGCGGGCCGCCGCCGACCCAGTGGGTCATGCGCACCAGCTCGTCAAGGTCGTCCTCCGTGAATCCGTAATCGGCGAGGCACTGTTCCCCGAGGCCGAGCGAATTCTTCCATTCGGAGAGCGCCTTCAGCAGCGCCGAGGCGTTCTCTTCCTCGGAGGCGTTCTTATCGCCGAAGCCGAGTTCAAGCGCGATCTCGGCGTAACGTTTCGGCGCGCGCGAGGCGATCAGACCGTGCGTTTCATCAAAGAGCATGGCAAGGCCGACGCCGTGCGCGATCTTCGGGTTCATGCCGGAGAGCATGTGCTCCATGGTGTGAATGGTCGTCGCGGAGGAGATGTAAATCACCGCCCCGCCGACCATTGAGGCGTAGGAGACATGATAGCGGGCTTCAATATCCCGGCCGTTGGCGACGGCTTTCGGCAGCCAATTGTAGACCGCCTTCATGCCGGAGAGCGCGATGCCGTCGCTGAGCGGGTTGGCCTTCACGGAGGTGTACGCCTCCATATTGTGGCAGAAGGCGTCGAAGCCCTGCGCCGCGGTCAGGAACGGCGGGATGCTCAAGGTCAGTTCGGGGTCGACGTAAGCCTTCGTGACGAAATCCGTGCGGACCCCGATCTTCTCATTCTTTTCGGTGTCGGTGATGACAGCCGTCTTGTTGCCCTCGGTGCCGGTTCCCGCGGTGGTGGGGATGGCAATGAGGGGCAGGGGTTTGTTTTCCAATGTCTTGCCGGCGCCGCTGCCGGAGGCGGTATAGTCCCACAGCGAGCCTTCATTGACAGCCATGGCGGCAATGCCCTTCCCGGTGTCAATGCTGCTGCCTCCGCCGAGCGCGATGACGCAGTCAATGCCCTTCTCGCGGGCAATGGCGGCGCCCTTCATCACGGAGGAAAGCGTCGGGTTGGCGGTGATCTCATCGAAGACCACGACGTCATCCGCTTTCCCGCGGACGATCGTCAGCAGGCGGTCGAGCGTGCCGTTCTTGCGGATGGTGTTTCCGCCGGCGACCACCATCGGGCGCTTCCCCGGCAGCGGAGCTTTCTGGAGCTCATCCATCACGCCGCAGCCGAAACGCCAGCGGGCAGGCAGGTCAAAGGAAAAACTGTCAAGCATTGTGAACTCCTTACGCGTTCGCTTTCAGGAACGCGGCGGCATCGGCAAGGCGCTTCAGCACCTTCTCTTTGCCGATAATCGCCATGCAGTCGAAGATCGGCGGCGTCACCGTCTGCGCGGAGATCGCGCCGCGGATCAAGCCGAAGACCTGGCCCGGTTTCAGGCCCATATCCGCGACCAGCTGACGCAGCGGAGCTTCGGCGGATTCGGCCGTCAGTTCGGGGATGGCGTCAATGACCGCGTAAGCGCGTTCCGCGATTTCGGCGCAGTCCGCGGCGGTCAGCTTCTTCTGAATGAGCTGCTCCATGACCGGCGGGATGTCTTCCTTGAAGAGGAAGGCCGTCTTCTCCGGGGCTTCGGTCAGCTTCGTCAGACGTTCCTTGATGCAGGGAACGATCTTCTTCAAGGTCTCGACATCGGTGTCAATGCCGGCCTTCTGATAGAAGGGCAGCAGCCGTTCGGCGAGGTCGTCATTCTCAAGCTGACGGATATGCAGTCCGTTGAAATAGTCCAGCTTCGAGAAGTTGATCGCGGACGGGGACGGATTCAGATGCTCGAGGGTGAATTTCTCCTCGAGGTCCTTCAGGGTGAAGAAATCGGTATGATCGTCGTAGCTCCAGCCCATCTGCGCGGCCCAGTTGACAACCGCTTCGGGGATGTAGCCGAGGTCGGCGAAATCGGTGAGGAAGACGGCGTAGCCCTGCTTGATGAGCTCTTCGGACTCACGCTTGGAGAGCTTGCCCTTGCCGGACGGGCTGAGGAGCACGGAGAGATGCACCCATTCCGGTTCATCCCAGCCGAGGGCCTGATAAATCAGGTGATGCAGCGGGAGGGACGGCAGCCATTCGGAGGAGCGGATGACGTGCGTGATCTTCATGAGGTGATCGTCAACCATGGCGGCGAGATGATAAAGCGCCCAGCCGTCGGTCTTGACGAGGATGGCGTCATCCAGCATGCGGTTCTCGATCGTGATGTCGCCGCGGAGCATATCGTGCACGGTGGTCGTGCCTTCGCGCGGGGTCTTCAGACGAATGGTATGCGGTTCACCGGCAGCGACGCGGCGCTTCGCTTCTTCGGGATCGAGGTCGCGGCAGTCATCCAGGCGCTGGAAAGTCGGGTCGTTCTGCGGCTCGTTCTTGCGCTGTTCCTCAAGGTGTTCCGGCGTGCAGAAGCAGTAATACGCGGCGCCCTTCTCAACCAGCTCTTCGGCGTACTTCAGATAGATCTCTTTGCGTTCGGTCTGACGGTACGGACCGTAAGGGCCGCCTTTGTCGGGGCCTTCATCCCATTCCAGTCCCAGCCAGCGGAGACCGTCCATGATCTCTTTTTCGGCAGTCGGGACGTAACGGGCGCGGTCGGTGTCCTCAATACGCAGGATGAACTGTCCCCCGGTCTTTTTGGCGATCAGGTAGTCATACAGGGCGGTTCTCGCGCCGCCTAAATGTAAACGACCCGTCGGGGACGGGGCAAATCGGACACGTACCGGTTTCATTTCATTCGTCATTATTATTCCTCACTTAACATCTGACGTGAGCCGGGATAAGCTCACGTGATTTCTTTTCGTTTTTCGGACTGACAGGCGACGCACTCCACCACGCCGATGGCCATTGCCAGCGCCATTGTGGACGAGCCGCCGTAGCTGATGAAGGGCAGCGTCAGACCCGTTACCGGCAGAATCTGCAGGTTCACGCCCATGTTGACGACCATCTGGAAGAAGAAGAGGGTCGCGATCCCGTAGCAGATCAGCGCGCCGAAGAAGTCCGGCGCGTTCCGGGCGATGTGAATGATCCGCAGCACCATCGCGCTCAGCACCACGATCACCAGGAAAGCGCCGACGAAGCCGAATTCCTGACCGAGGGCGGAGAAAATGAAGTCCGTGTGGCGCACTTTCAGGAAACGGAGCTGTACCTGCGTACCGGAGCCGTAGCCCTGCCCCGTCAGCTGACCGGAGCCGAGGGAGATCACCGCCTGGTCAATGTTATACGAGTCACCGTAACGCGCGTCCGGATCCGGCGCGAGGAAGGTCTTCACGCGGTTGATCTGGTATTCCTGCACGAACGGCACCGTCTCCGGCGAGACAAAGATCCACACCAGAATGCCGATCACGACCAGGATCCCCACCAGGCCGAGGCCGAGCAGCTTATCCATCGGGATGCCGGCCGCCCAGATCATGGAGAACCAAAGCACCATCATCACGATGGACGTACTCATGTTCGGCTGCAGCAGAATGAAGACCACGATGCCGAAGGTCAGAGCGAAGCTCTTGATGATCCACATCATGTCGTGCTTCTTGTTGTCATTGTCCGCGAAGTATTTCGCCAGCCGGATGATCAGGAAAGTCTTCGCGAATTCCGAAGGCTGAAGCGAGATCGGGCCGAGGCGGAACCAGCGCGCGGAGCCGAAGGCAGCCGTACCGAACAGGCGCAGCGCCAGGAGCAGCAGGATCGTGCCGATATACAGGATGTTGGCCAGCGAGTCAAGATAATGATAATCAAAGAACGCGCATGCCAAGATGAAGACGATCCCGATACCGACATACAGAATCTGACTGTTGATGGAAACTTCCAGGTTTCCGGCCAGAGCGGACTGGATCATGACAATGCCGAAAAAGCAGAGCACGATCACAATACCGAACAGCACAAAGTCGAAATTACGCCAACGTTCTCGCCGCATTAATTCTTACGAGCACCTCTTTTAATCGGGATATCAGCGATCAAGCGCTGTTCCCGACCTTCATGATTGAAATCAATCGCGACGTCATTCGGGTCAATATTCACATAACGGGAAATGACCTCGATGATGTCGTTCTTCATTTTTTCCATTGTTTCCAACGGAATGTCCGAGCGGTCATGCACAAGGACGAACTTCATCCGTTCCTTGGCGACCTGGGAGCTGGACTCCTTTTTCTTGCTTCCGCCGAAGAGACTTGAAAAATCCATAACGTCCTCCCCGATCAACCGAAGATCTTCTTCAACCGCGACATGAAGGAATCCTTCACATCCAGCTCGTCAAAGGGGACGCTTTCCCCTTCAACGCGGGCGGCCAGATTGCGGAACGCTTTGCCGGCGGCGGTCTTCTCATCGAAGGCGATCGGATTGCCGCGGTTGGTGCTGACGATGACGTTCTCATCTTCAGGGATCAGGCCGATGAGGTCGATCGCGAGCAGTTCATTGACATCGTCCTGGTTCATCATGTCGCCGCGCTCCACCATGGCTTTGTTGATGCGGTTCAGCACCAGCTCGCCGGGGCCTTTGCCTTCGGCTTCAATCAGGCCGATGATGCGGTCCGCGTCGCGTACGGCGGAGACTTCCGGATTGGTGACGATGAGAATGCGGTCCGCGGGGGCGACAGCGTTCTTGAAGCCCTGCTCAATGCCCGCCGGGGAGTCGATGATGATGTAATCGAACTCGTCGCGCAGATCGTTGCAGATCTGGATCATCTGCTCCGGGGTGACCGCGTCCTTATCCCGGGTCTGGGAAGCCGGGATCAGATAAAGATCGCTCAGGCGCTTATCATGGATCATCGCCTGCTTCAGGCGGCAGCGGCCTTCCGCCGCGTCCACAAGATCATACACGATGCGGTTCTCCAAACCGAGAATCACATCCATATTACGCAACCCGATATCGCCGTCAATGCAGACGACTTTCCGTCCGCGCAGCGCCAGGCTGACAGCAAGGTTGACGGTGACGGTCGTCTTGCCGACGCCGCCCTTCCCCGAGGTTACGGTAATTACGTTCGCGGTCATTTTCTCTCTCCTGTCATGACTCAATTTCTATCTCTCCGAATTTGTTCCTAACCACGAACAAACCCGAATGGTTCTTTTTCTTCTCAACCTTCTCAATCAGGCGAAGCACGCCGTTGACGACGACCTGCGCGTTCTCGAAGTCCATCGCGGCGACATACGCGCCCGTATCGGCTTCGGAACCGGCGGACACCCGTCCGCGGATCGTGCCGAGGACGACGACGCTTTTGGCGGAGCCGATCTCCGCGCCGGGGTTGACATCGCCGAGGATGACGATGGGCTCTTCCCGCGCGACGGACACGCCGGAGCGGACAGTCTTGCCGATCAGGTAGGCGGGCTCGCCGATCTCAAGGGCGTGCTGCGGTTCCTCGATCTCCTCGCGGCGGAACTTCTTCTTGGAGACGGCTGCTTCCGTTGCCAGACCCAGCGAACGGCAGTTCTGCATGGTCTTCTCGCTGCGGCTGAAGATCCCCTTCAGGGCGACGCCGAGCTTCTCCAGCTCGCTTCGCAGGGAGGTGATCTCCACCACGCGGACATCCATATCGCCGGCGTCGAGGAAGAGGTTCGCCCCGGTATAGAAGGCGGCGTTCTCCCCGATCGTCTCCCGCACGGCTTCACAGCATTCATCCCACGAAGCGTTCGGCAGCGTCATCAGCAGACCGTCATTGATACCTTTTACTTTCAGTTTCATTTCTCTGTTTCTCTGTCAATGCCGAAACGGCATATTTGATTAAATTGTATCATGTATAAGCGCGTTCTGCCTATATTTTTACGAATCTAATCTATAGAACGCCGTTCGTCAGTTCGTTGTTCCGTT
Organism: Anaerovoracaceae bacterium; assembly: GCA_963600285.1. Taxonomy (GTDB): domain Bacteria; phylum Chloroflexota; class Anaerolineae; order Anaerolineales; family Anaerolineaceae; genus Flexilinea. Next base: position 3,429 of record CAVCBG010000035.1, on the reverse strand, counting down.
CTTTTCCGCGTCGTATTCCTTGAGGTTGAAATAGGCGTCAATGGTACGGCGGGCGGGATAACCCGCGAGGTACGCGCCTTCCTTGCCGTTATAGACGAAGACAACGACGACGATCTCCGGATCATCGTACGGGGCGTAGGCAGCGGTCCACGCGTGCGCCGGCCAGGAACCGAATTGGCAGAGGCCTTTGGCGTTGGCGATATCGTCGCAGTATTCCGCCGTGCCGGTTTTCGCGGAGCTCTCATGTGTGTCGTTCGCGAACGCCTCCTCCGCGGTGCCGCCCGGCTGGGTAACCAGACGCAGGCCCTTCCGTGTTTCCTCGATCACCCACGAGTCGACGACTTTATACTCATCGGTTTCAAGACCGTCTTCGTCGTAAACGCGGATCTTCGGGTCTTTGGTAACGTCCCAATACATCTGCGGGGTGAAGGGCAGCACGGTATTGCCGCGTTCGTCCATGATCTCATAAATGAGCGTCGGGCGGATGTGAATGCCGCCGTTCGCGACGGTCGCGAAGGAGCCGAGGACCTGGATCGGGGTCGCGGTGACGTAGCCCTGTCCCATGGAGGCGAGGTAAGTGTCGCCGGTCGCCCAGGCTTCGCCTTGGTTGACGCGCTTCCACGTGGTCGTCGGGATCAGGCCGTCTTCCTCACCGTCGAGCTCAATGCCGGATATCTGGTCGTAGCCCAGCGCGCGGGCGTATTCGCCGAGGCGGTCGATGCCCAGACCTTCGGGGACTTCGGTGCCGTAGCCGCCGCCGACTTTGTTGAAGTAAATGTTGCAGGACCACGCCAGCGCGTGCTGGTAGTCCACCTGACCGTGGCCGGTTCTCAAGTGGCACACGTATTCCTGCGAGGAACCTGTTTCGTTCGCCGAATACTTCTGCTCCATGTAAATGGAACCCGGGTCGTAGACGTAATAATCCGGGGCGACGACGCGTTCATTCATGGCGCCGATGCCGGTGATGATTTTGAATACAGAACCCGGCGGCTGCGCCACCTGCACGGCGTGATTCATCAGCGGTTTGGACTGATCCACCGAGAGCTGGTTATAGTAATACGACGGGATGTAGCGGGTGAAGCGGTTGTTCTCGTAAGACGGTTCCGAGACCATCGCGAGGATCTCCCCTGTCTTCGGGTTCATGGCAATGCCCGCCGCGTCCTCGGTAATGGTGCCGGTGACGGAGATGCGGTTATAGAAATCCATGATCGCGATCATGGACGCGCGCATGGCGTTCTGCAGGCGAATGTCGATCGTCAGCGTGATGTTGTAGCCCGGCACCGCTTCACGCGGGGTCTCAAGGTCGCGCATCTGCTGACCGCCGACGTCAATTTCCACGACGCGGCGCCCGTTCTTGCCGGAGAGGACATCCTGCAGCGACGACTCAATGCCGGAATAACCGTACTGGTCTTCGGAGGTGATGAATCCCTTTTCCTCCATCTCTTCCTGCATGGATTCCGGGATCGGGCCGAGGAAGCCGATGAGCTCCGCGGTGTTGTAGCCGGTCGGGTACTCACGGATGGAGTTCACGCGCACGCCGACGCCCGGCATCTCGTCAATGCGTTCCTGAACGGTCATCGCGAGTTCCTTGCTGACGTCGCAGCGGATGCCGGTGGCGTCGTACGGGGTCAGGGAGTTCGCGATGTAAACGATCTGCGTGATGCCGAAATCCGTGCCGCACTCACTGTACATGCGGACGGTGTCGTCATTGATCTCGCCGTTGTTGACGGGGACGTCGATCAGCTCCGAGAGCTTGCGGTAGACTTCCTGCGTGTCGCCTTCGTCTTCCGGCAGCTCGGACGGGGTGATGGTAATGTCATAGGTGGCGGTGTTGCGCGCGAGCACAACGCCGTTGCGGTCGTAAATAATGCCGCGCTTCGTCTGTTCCTGCACGACGGAGATACGGTTTTCATCCGCGCGGGCGAGGTAGGTTTCGCCGTTGACGATCTGGATCGTGTAAAGTTTGTAGGTGTAAAAGAGCATTACCCCGAAAAAGACGGCCAGAAACCCAATCAGGCGCGGGTTGCGCAGCGTTAATCTGTTTTCACCGGTTCCTTTATTCATTCGGTAACCTCATTGATATAAATCGTGTTGATGACGTCGTTCAGAAAGGCGTAAACAGGGATCGTGAAGAGCAGATTCATGATCAGCGACGGGACGATGACTTGGTTCAGCGACAGGAGATAATCCAAATTGGCGTTCTGAACCGTCAGCAATCCGAGCGTGAACAGCGCCTCGGCCAGCGTGCTCACGATCGTCACGAACAGCGTCAAAATCATCGGCATCTGCCAGACACGTTTTCTGATAAAGCGGATGAAGCCCCACACGCCGAGATTGAGCAGCATGTAGCCGTAGAGCGGCATCGCGCTGACGTAAGTCATCAGCAGCCCGCTCCAGACGGCCATGATCCATGAATACTTGGTGGAGCTGTTGATGCTCCAGACGATCAGGCAGACCATGACGAGGTTCACCGCGCCGTTCAGCAGGCGGATCTTGGTCAAGACCGAGACCTGCAGGAAGGCCGCGATGGCGAAAATCGGGAGTCCTACGATCACTTCCGGCATTATTCTGTCGTGTCCTCTTCCAGCGGATCGGTGTTCGCCGGGGAGAAGTTCGAGACCACCAGCACGGCTTGCAGACTGCTGAAGTCTTCAGCCGGCACGATCGCCGCGGACTGGAACAATTCGTTGTTGATCTGGTTGACGTTGATGATCTGCCCGATGACGAAGTCCGCCGGGTATTCACCGCCGAGGCCGGAGGTCTGCACGATCTGGCCCGGCAGCAATGTGACATCCTGCGACACCATCTCAATCGTAAGGTCGCCGGTGACGGAGCCTTCGACGACGCATTCCGCGTCGATATCGGGGATGACCGCGTTGACCATTGACGTGGAGTCGGTGAGCAGCTTCACGCGGGCCGCGGAGGCGGTGACGGCGTCAATCTTCCCGACCAAGCCGTTGTTGGTGACGACAGGCATGCCCGCGCGGACGCCGGCGTCGCTGCCTTGATCGATCAGGACATATTTGAGAAAAGGGGAGGGATCTTGGCCGATAACCTGAGCCGGGATGTATTGACTGTCCGGATTCGAGCGGGCGAAGCCGAGCAGCGCGTAAAGCACGTCCGCCTCGTTCAGGTCCTGCTGCAGCTGAACGATCTGATTCTGCAGCTCGGAAATCTGCTCCCTGAGCTGAGCGTTCTCGGCAGCGAGATTCCTGTCCTCCTGCGTGATGGTGAAGAGGTTCTTAATATAGCTGACGCGCTCCATCAGAACGGATTGAAACTCCACCACGGGAGAGAGTACGCGGCCGATACCTTTCGCGAGATAACCGCTTAATGCCAAAAATGCTATTCCGAAGACGAACAGCACCAGAGCAATTTTTTTCCAATTTCGGAAATTGATTTTACGCATATCGGATGGGAGGGTTCTCC
>CAVCBG010000034.1:0-9301 GCA_963600285.1 Anaerovoracaceae bacterium | reverse complement strand
CGGTCCGCTTCGTAACCAGCTGGGCGACGAAATCCGAGAATGTGGACGCGCTGTTGAAGGACGTGGAGGCGGTGTTGAAATAAAGACAAGCCGAACGCACCGCCGAAAATTCCCGGCGGTGCGTTTTTTTGAAAGATTTTCAAGCTGTCACGCGCGATTTGTGCATAAATTCCCCTTGAAAAATACCGGGAAACGGATATGATTATTTGCAATATTCCTTGTATCTGTCCATCCCGGCAAATGCAAATCTTGATGAGGTCTCATTCATGATCACAACCGTCACGAAAAAATGCAGTCATTGCTGCACATCGATCGATATGGATATTAACGCGCCGCTGAAAACCTGTCCTTTCTGCGGCGAAGCATTGACTTACGATCAAGACGAATTGGACTTCTTCGAACGCGCGACGAAGAATACAGAGGAAACGAAAGCTTTACCGGAGGGCAGTCAGGATGAACAGCCGGAGGTCAGTCAGGATGGGCAGACGGAGCGGCAGATAATTCCGGTGAAGCAAGCCGAAGTGAAGCAATCCGAGGAACAAGTTTCAGGGCACAATGTGCTTCCTCTGTTTGTGGGCTTATTTCTTATGGCAGCAGTTTTGATGTTGTTCGTCTTAGGAAATTCCAATTCCAATCCCAAGCCCAATCTCGGTTCTGATTCCACACAAACACCGACTGTCATGGCGGGTACAGCTACGGGTCCCCGCAAAGCGACTCCGACTGCAGCAAGAATGCAAGGGGGTGCATTGGCGTGGATCGCTTTGCCTACCAATACACCGCTTCCGACTTTAACGCCGATCCCGTCCAATACGCCTACAGCGACCAACACGCCCACGGCGACGAATACACCTACAGCGACGAATACGCCTACGCCGACATATACTCCTACGGCGACAAATACGCCTACACCGACCAGTACGTCTACGCCGACAAACACACCGACAAGTACAGCGACGCCGATTCCGAAGGTCCAGGCACCGCACACATCAAAGTATTACGAAGGCAAAAATATCAAAGACGCGAAAGACGATTTTAAAGATGCCGGATTCACAAATGTGAAGACAGTTCCTTTGAAAGATATTGGCAACTTCATCCAAGGCTGGATATATGGCGAAGAGGATATAGCCAAAATTGAAATCGGCGGTGACAGCGATTACAGAATCGAGACCGAATATCGCGCGGATGTATCTGTAAAGATTTACTATCACTCCAAGAAATAATTTCGGGAGTTTCTATGAGCACTACACAGACAGAATCAATTGATCCGTTATGCAAATATCTGTTCGGTGATGATCCGTCCATGAACGCGCTCGCCGAAGCGCTGGATAAAGATATTCTGAACACTTACAGCAAGAGCACCCGGTACAACCTGAGCGATTACAAATCCGGGAAAGCGGTGAACGGAATTCTGAATACAGCGCTGACAAACAAGAACCTCGCGAAGGCATGCAGCGAGCCGGGTCGGCTTTCTGATTTTTATAAAAAAACGCTGAGCCTGATGGAAGAGGATTTGAAAGCGGACACATTTGACGCGGCGTCGGCGCATATCAACCTGACAAATCTCATGGCGATTCTCAATCGCGTCAGCCTTCCGAACGAAAAAGAGCCCGATCCGGATTCGCGTTATTTCGACAGCCCTGCAATTGTGAATCAACTGCGGAAATTCTTCGGATTTCGGTCCGCGTCAATCAAGCGTATTATCGCCGTTGGCATCGTCAAGATCCTCCTGTGTGTCATTCTTATGGTGATCGCGCTTCAGCTGTGTTTCGGCGCCGGTACGCTTTACGCGACTTGGAAGCAATCGGCTTGGGCAGGACTTAGTACCGGATTTTTCCGATGGTGCGCGTTTAACGCCGGGAATTTTCTGACGAAAATAGGCTTGATCGTAACGGCCGAGAACGCCATGTTATCCAAGCGCATCGCGATTGCGGCCTGCATTATCGCGGTAGGTTTATTCGTATTGTCCATTGTGCTTCTCGTAGAGCAAGTCAAACGTTTACACACAAGGCTCGAAATTCATTATCTCTGCCGAATGATCGGCGCGAATTCCGAGAAGTTACGAAAAGAAGGCTGGTTGTAATGAAACTTGGGCATTTAGTTCTTAACTATATTGATGGTGAGACGTGGGAATTAATTAAAGACGGCACCGCCAAACTTGTAGATGGCGCAGTCAGATATGCCAGCAACGGGCAAATTCTTAAGTTTGTTCAATCTGTCGGCAATGCCGGATTTAAAAACGTTGCGGGTGCCGTGTTAAATTCTGCCGGTTCAATCGTGAACACCTTCTCCGGTCTTGCCTCCAATGTGCAACAAGTTTTTATTCAAAAAAGCATCGACACTGCCAATGTAAACATCACCTCGGTCGGAGACACCGTAAACATCGGATTTGAGCAAATGGGGACCTCATTTGAAAATCTGGGAAACACTGTCACCGGCGGTTTCCAGCAGATGGGAGCCGCGATCGGCGGGGTTCAAACTTCTGTCACCACCGGTTTCCAGCAAATGGGGGCCGCGATCGGTGGAGTTCAAGCCTCTGTCACGAGCGGCTTTCAGCAAACGAGTGCCGCGATCGGCGGAGTTCAAGCCTCTATGGCCACAGGTTTCCAGCAGATGGGAACAACCATGGGCAGTATGATCGGGCAGATGGATGCCATCACCGCCGGTGTGAATACCACCATCGGTCAACTAAATTCCATCTCCACCACACTGCTCCAGCTTCAGACGATCTCCGCGCTGAGCTGGGTCGGAACCTCGTTCAACATTGCCAACTTCGCCGTTTCCGTCGCCGGATACCGCATGACAATGAAGAAGATGAATGAAATTCAGGATCAGATCCAAGAGTTTTATGACCGCTACAAAGAAGATCGCGCCAAAGACGAGAAAAAAGAATTCGAAAAGAACTGGCTCAGGCTGCAGGATTCAATCGGGGAGCTGCATGATCTGAAAGAAAGCGGAGCCATAACGATGGATCAATTCGAGCGTTACAAGCCCTCGATTCAGGAGCATATCGGTGACAGTCTCGCTTTCGTCCGAAATATCATGTCAGACCCGGAAAAGATGAGAATGACCATACCGCTCTCCATCACCCTGACAAAGCTGATCAATGATTTCTGCTGCGTCAGTTATTACGTTACCGGGAAAGAGTATCATATGCTCGATAAATGGAGCTCATTCCTCTCGGAACTCAACACCGCCGAATTCAAGCGTGCCGTCAAGGATCATCTGGTCTTCAACCCGGATTACGCGGGCATCCTGCCTTCCGTGAAGCAGCACGCCTACATGACGATCCTCGAAGGCATCCGCGAGCCGATGGAGCGCTTCACCGCCTGCCGCAACCTCATCGAGACCATGTCGTTCGACGACTACGTTCACATGGACGACATCCTGAACCAGCAGCTTTACATGTTCATGCAGGCGCAGCTGCCCGCCGGGAATCAGCTCAACTTCGACGAGGTCATCACCCAAAAGATCAAAAACGGCGAATACGTCACCGTCGACAACGACGAAAACCCCGGCATCTTGGTCTCCATCGAATATTGATTCCGATTCGAAAAAGTCCCCCGAGATCGGGGGACTTTTTTTATTTATTCTTCTCTTTTCTTCCGCGCATGCTGTCTGCCGGCGCCGAGAATGGAGACCGCCGAGAGGACGATCACGGAGCCGAGGACGATGCCGAGGGTGTCTTGGGCGAGGATGCTGCCGTATTGGGAGCGGGCAGCGTCGTCGCCGACTTCGAGGGCCTGCATGAAGTAATACAGCCCGGCGCCCGGGATGAGCGGGAGAATGGCGGGGACGTAGAGCACCGGCGCGGGGACGCGGAGCAGGCGGGCGCAGATCTCGGTGTAGAGCGTCACCGCGGCGGCGCCGATGAACATGCTGACGACGCGGCGCGGCTGCAGGGCGGAACCCGCCAGGTACGCGGCCCACGAGAGTCCTCCGCCGATGATGACATACGGAATGTAGCGCGGACGGACGCTGTAAATCAGGGCGAAGCCGCAGCTTGAGAGCCCGGCGGCGAGGATGATGATGAGGTTATGCGTCATAAGATCCTCCCGACAACGTTGAAGACGACGATATACCCCGCGGCGATGGAGAAGGCGAGGAGCAGGACGTCGAACAATGTCAGCACGCCGCTGATGGTGTCGCCGATGACCATGTCGCGGACGGCGTTGCAGAAGGCGCGGCCGGGGATCAGCAGCATGATGCTGCCGATAATGACGGCGTCGGCGTTCATCATCGGCAAAACGCGCGCGCCGAGCATGACGCAGAGCGCGATCAGCCCGGAGAGGAAGGCGTTCTGCACCATCTTATTCAGGCGGATGGCCCGCAGATTCTTTTGAAAGAGCGCCACCAGCAGCGCGACGGGAACGGTGAACAGCGCGTCGATCCATGAACCGCCGAAGAAGACGGTGAAGAAGGCGCCGCCCATGGCGTACCCGAGCAGAATGATCGGCGCCGGGTAGACCTTCTCCCCGCGAATCTCCTCCGCCCGCGCGCGGATCCACGCCGGCTCGGTGCGTCCCGCGCAGATCTCGCGGGAGAGCTCATTCGCGGACTCCACCGCGTTCAGGTTCGTGTCGATGGCTTTGATGCGCCGGGTCTGGGTCTCAATGCTGCCGGCGGGCGTGGTCAGGGTGAGGACGATGCTCGAGTTGATGGCGAGGACGTCGCAGCGCTCCACGCCGTACGCGGCGCCGATGCGCGTGATCGTGTCCTCGACGCGGTTCACGTCCGCGCCGTTGGTGAGCAGCAGCTCGCCCACGTCCAGCATGCACGCCGTGATGTCTTTGAGGTCGGTTTCAAGTTCCATGTGTCTGTACGCTCAGATTTGAATGCCGCGGGCGCATTCCTCTTCCGAGAAAAAGACCCGATAGTGCTTGATGTAAAGTTCGCGAAGCTCCTCCGGCGAATGCGTCCGCCCGGTCGGCAGCTCCAGAATTTTATACCGCGCGCCGAAGCAGACGGACGTCATGCCGGTGTCGATGATGCCGTTGCGCAGGTAGAAGCCGAGCCGCCGCGTCTGCAGCGAACGATCCGCTTCCGTCTCGGCGAAGGCGGGGTCTTCCACTTCGCCGATCACGCTGTCGCATTCGTAAAGCTCCTCCATCAGCACCGAGAGCAGCTGCGCGCCGAGCCCGCCGTTGCGCTTCTCGGGGAACATGGCGATATAGTCGATGAGGTAGTCCCCGCCGCTGTGTTCGAGGAAGACGTAGCCCGCGAGTTCGCCTTCCGAGAAGATGCCGTAACAGTTATAAAGGTCACGCTCCCGCGCGTCAAGCAGGGCGGAGAGCGGCTTCATCTCCCGCGGAGGGAAATCCGTGAGCATGTGTTCATTGTAGATGGAGGTGATTTGTTCGGTTGTCAGCTGTTCTAATTGAATCATTCATTTTCCTTTGATGAACGCCGGCGCGGCGTTTAGTATCTTTCCCAAATGGACTTGATCTCTTCCGGCGAATGCAGCGGCCCGACCGGGAACTCCACGAGGATGTAATGCACGCCGAAGAAAGAGACCTTGACGCCGGTGTCGACGACGCCGTTGCGCGTGTAGAAGCCGAGGCGGTGCGTCCGCAGCGAACGGACGTCGTCCGTCTCCGCGAAGTCCGGGTCTTCCACTTCGCCGATCACGCTGTCGGCGCCCTTGAGCTTCTCAACCAGCAATTCGATCAGCTTCGCGCCGAGGCCGTGGTTGCGCAGCTCCGGGAAGGTGGCGATGTAGTCCACGAGGTAATTGTTCTCGACCCGCTCCAGAAAAACATAGCCGACGAGCTCGTCATCCGAGAAGAGGCCGTAGCAGGCATAACGGCCGAGGTTCACCCACTTCAGAATGGTCTTCAGCCGGTGCATCTCAGCCGGCGGGAAATCTTTGTGCATGTGTTCATGATAGATGGTGATGATCTGATCATGCGTCAATTCAGCTAAATGTATCATACAGCTTCCTTCCGCCGCGTCGGGCGGCGTTCGTTTACCCTTGTTATTATACATTACGAACGAAATAACGCCGAAAAACGGAAGTTTGTCATTATTATTCAAGGTTAGTAATCACATATTTCACAAGCCGGGCGCCGAATTCTTCAGTTATAATTAATTAGACTCCCTTAGCGCAAGCTAAATGGTTTTATTTTTGTTTAAACTCTGCAGCAGATCGAAAGGTCCCGAGAATGGAAGACTGGCAAGCAAAAAACCGCAAAAGGCTGTTACTTACAGGCATCGTTTTCGGCTTCATTGTAATTTTAGCGGTAGCGTTCCAAGCCCAGGTCCTTTGGTTCATGACCCGGCACGGCGCGGAGCGGTCCTCCGAGCAGTTTCTCAACCAGATCGAAACAATCCTGATCGACAACGAGAAAAGCGAAGATGAACACACCGCCGACCTGAAGGAGAGCTACATCTCCTACGCGCGGGCGGTTGCCTACATTCTGGATCATCAAGAGTCAGCCGTGAACGACGTTGACGAGCTGATCAAGATCGCCGAGCTGCAGCACATCGACGAGCTCCATATTTTTGACGAAACAGGCACCATCGTCTCCGGTACGCAGCCGCAGTACTACGGCTACAGCTTCGACTCCGGTGAACAGATGGCGTGGTTCAAGCCGATGCTTGAGGACAAAACCCTCTCCATGTGCCAGGACATCACGCCGAACACCGCCGTCGGCAAAAACATGATGTACGCCATCGTCTGGAACAGCACCGGGACGCGCATGATCCAGGTGGGCATCGAGCCGACGCATTACCTGAATGAGCTCGCCACCCACGACATCAAGAACATCATCCGCAATATCCCCACCACCGAGGGCTTTCATATCTTCGTGATCGACCCGGAGACCGGGGAGATCGCCGCGAGCACGAATCACGCGGCGGCGAACGAAGCCGACCCCGAAGAATTCCGCGTCTTCTTTAACGCCTCGGAACCCAAAAGCGGTTCCGGCATCGATAACTACAAAGACGGTCATCGATACTACTATCAGTTCCGGCCGATCAGTCATTATACGGTCCTGGTGACCTTTGACATGGACAGCGCCCTCGAAAATCTGATCGTTCCGCTCATCATTTTCGCGGTTTACCTCGCGGGCGCCTCCATTTGGATCTTCAGACTGCTGCAAAAGCTGACCAAATCCGACACCAAGCAGAGAGCGCTGAACGCGGAGCAGAAGACGCAGCTGGATGAGATCACCGCCCTGAACGAGGAGCTGATCCGGACGCAGAAAGAGAAAGAGAAGACCGAAAAGGTCATCAACGCGCTCAGCAAGTCCTACCGAAATATCTTCATCATCAACACCAAGACGCAGACGGTCGAGCTCGTCAAGCTGGAAGGCTACAGCTTTGAAGGCATGGAAGAGGCTCAAAAGGCGCCTATTCCGTTTGAGATCATCCGCAAAGGGTTCGCCGATGACCGCGCTTATTCGGAAGACCGGGATTTGGCATACAAGGCGTTGGACCTTGACCGCATTCTCGCGGGAACCGAGAACGGAGCGGATTACGAGTTCGCCTACCGCGCCAAGGATAATGACGGCACCATCCATAATTATCAGGGCCGTTTCAGCCGCATAGAAGGCGGCTTCATCGTTGCCGGGTTCCGCAACATCGACGCGCTGATTGCCGAGGAAGAGGCGAAGAACAAAGCCCTTCAGGATCATATCCGCGAGGTCACTTCCCTAAACCGCTCCCTGGCCGAATACAACACAGTCATGGATAACGCCGGCCTCGCCACTTGGCGCATCACCCTGAAAGACGGCGCCGCGCCGAAACTGCGTCTCGGAGAGTTGTTCTCCGAGCTGCTCGGCATCCCCGTTGAGCTGTCGGAAGAGGATACATACAGCGAATGGTACAAGCGGATCAAGCCCGAATCCTTAGCGGACGTACAGAACGGCATCCAAGAGGTGCTGGAAGGCCGCTTCGCCGAAATCATCTATCAATGGGAGCATCCGACCCGCGGCACGATCTATATCCGCTCCGGCGGTACATTGACGAAGCTTGAGGACGGCACCAACATTCTCAGCGGGTATAACTCCGATGTCACGGACATCGTTCTGAAGGAACAGCGTTGGAAGAAGGAATTGGAAGACGCGAAGAGCGCCGCCGAAGAGGCGAACAAGGCCAAGACGACCTTCCTCTTCAACATGTCGCATGACATCCGCACCCCGATGAACGCCATCATCGGCTATACGCAGCTCATCGAGAAGCACCGCGACGACAGCGAGAAATGCTCCGATTATCTGGAGAAGATCAAGTCCTCGAGCGAGTTCCTGCTTTCGCTGATCAACGACGTTCTGGAAATGGCGAAGATCGAGAGCGGCAAGTCCGAGCTGGATGAAGAAGCCCACGACACGCATTTTCTCGTCAAAGAGATCGAAAACGTCTACTCCAAACTGATGAAGGAGAAGGGCGTCACCTTCACGCAGCGGATAGACATTCACACGGAATATGTTTACTGCGACATTGTCAAGCTGAATGAGATCTTCCTGAATATCGTCTCCAACGCCTGCAAGTACACCCCGGAGGGCGGTAAGGTTGACATGATCGTGGAGGAGCTCCCCTGCGATAAAGAGGGATGGACGACAATGCGGACCACCGTCGCGGACACCGGCATCGGCATGTCCAAGGAATTCCTCCCGCACATCTTCGACGAGTTCTCCCGCGAGCAGTCCTCGACCAAGAGCAAGATCCAAGGCACCGGTCTCGGCATGCCGATCGTCAAGAAGCTGATCGACCTGATGGGCGGCACGATCACCGTCGACAGCGAGCTCGGCAAGGGGACGACCTTCGTCGTGACCGTCAGCCACCGTATCGCTCCCTCCCCGGAGGAACAGCGCAGCACCACCGAGGTACTTGAAGCCGCGGACTTCAAGGGCAAGCGCCTGCTGCTCGCGGAAGACAACGACCTCAACGCCGAGATCGCGACCGAGATTCTCACCGAAGTCGGGTTCGAGATCGACCGCGCCGAGGACGGCATTATCTGCATTGACAAGCTCATGAACGCCCCCGCCGGCTATTACGACGCCATCCTGATGGATATTCAGATGCCGAACATGGACGGCTACAAAGCGGCGCGGACGATTCGCGCGATGGATGACCCGTCCCGGAACAATATCCCGATCTTCGCCATGACCGCGAACGCGTTCGAGGAAGACCGCCTCAATGCCCTCGCCGCCGGCATGAACGGCCACCTCGTCAAGCCGATTGACATTCCCAAACTGATCGAGACGTTAGCCAAGGCGCTGGGGAAATAATAGTCAATAGTCAGTAGTCAATAGTCAATAGATAGGCGCTCGATAAGGGAAGCAACTCTCCCCATATCGAGCGCTTT
>CAVCBG010000033.1:0-9357 GCA_963600285.1 Anaerovoracaceae bacterium | reverse complement strand
GCCGTCTCGACTCGGTAGATACGATCCCCGAGCGTGCATGAATTCCAGCCGTGCTGCTGAATGTACTCCGCCTCGGCGGGAGCGAAGCCGCCCTCCGGGCCGACCATCAGGGACGCGGTGCGGATGTTCCCGCGCTTCGGGTCAACCAGGTCTTTGAGCGTCGTGTGATGCTCGTCTTCGTAGCAGAAGATCGGCAGGTCCGCCTCGGCGCCCATGGCGACCGCCTGCTTCAAGGGGACCGCCGGCAGCAGCTCCGGGATTCTCGCCCGTTCGCACTGCTCCGCCGCTTCCTTGAGGATCTTCTCCCAACGCTCCTGCTTGCCGGAGGCGTCCGCGGACTTGCGGACGATGGTGCGTTCCGTGATCATCGGCACGACGCGGGAGACGCCCGCCTCCGTGCACTTCTGTAAGATCCACTCGAACTTTTCCCGCTGCGTCAGCGCCAAATACAGCGTGACGAAGCAAGACGGCTCGCCCTCCGCGGGCTGCTTGCCGGTAATGACGGCCGTGACGTGCTTCGGGTCGGGGTAGCTGATCTCCGCGTCGTACACCCAGCCTTGGTTGTCGAGGAACCGTACGGCCTCCCCTTCCTTCAGCCGCAGCACCTTGCGGATCTGTCCCGAGATGTCATCCGGGATGTCAACGCAGCCGCCGCCGAGACGTTCGGGGTCGATGAAGAAGCGGTTCATTCAATTTCCTCAACTTCGCCGCCGTCATCCTCATTCTCGTTCTCGTCCTCATCCACGTACTCGCCGTCGTAATCATCGTCATAGTCCGGGTCGTAATGGTCGAACTCCACCTTGGAGCCCTCCGCGTTGATGATGACGACATATTCGCCGTGCGGTTCGCGGGCTTCGTATTTCGCGATCATGTCCGAAATGCGGCCGCGGGTGACGCCTTCGAACTTCTTCGTCAGGTCATTGCAGACCGCGATGGAACGGTCGCCGAAGACTTCCAGCGCGTCCTTGAGGAAGGCCAGCAGCCGGTGCGGGCTTTCGTAGAAAATGAGCGTGTGCGGGGAGTCCTTGTCCACCGCGAAGAAGCGCTGCCGCTGCCCGCTCTTGCGGGGCGGGAAGCCGCGGAAGGTGAAGGAGTGCACCGGCAGCCCGGACAGGGTCAGCGCGGTGATGAGCGCGGTCGGGCCGGGGATGGAGCTGACCTCAATGTCATTCGCCAGCGCCTCGCGGACCAGAATGAAGCCCGGGTCGGAAATGCAGGGCGTGCCGGCATCCGTGACGATGGCGGCGTTCTCACCGGAGAGCAGATGGCGGATGACCTTCGGCAGCGCCTGGGTCTCGTTATCCTCGCGGAATGAGATCTGCGGTTTTTTGATGTCGAAATGTTTCAGGAGCATGCCGGTCTTGCGCGTGTCTTCACTGATGACGACGTCCACCTCCCGCAGCGTTTCCAGCGCGCGAAGGGTGATGTCGCCGAGGTTTCCGATAGGTGTAGCGACGATATAGAGCATTTAAGCCTCCAGTCTTTTCTTCATGATTTCTATCGCTTCGGGATTGTTGTCCATGAGAATGCAGTCCCGTCCGAGTTCTTTGCAAGCGGCGCCCGTCGTCCCGGAGCCCGCGAAAAAGTCCAGCACCAGCTCGCCGGGGTTCGAGGACGCCTTGATGATGCGGCGCAGGATGCCGAGCGGCTTCTGCGTCGGGTAGCCGGTTTTCTCTTTGCCGTTGGTCGGCACGATGGTGTGCCACCAGGTGTCGGTGGGCGTCTTGCCCTTGGCGGCCTTCTCCGCGCCTACCAGCTCCGGCGCCATGTATGGGATGCGGTCGAGCTCTTCGTAGTTGAAGGTGTAATTTTCCGGGTCTTTGGCGTAATAGAGGATGTTGTCGTGCTTGGCCGGCCACTTCTTCTTCGAACGGGCGCCGTAGTCGTAAGCCCAAATGATCTCGTTGAGGAAGGAGCTCCGCCCGAAGATGTCATCCAGCATGATCTTGCAGTAATGCACCTCGCGGTAGTCAATGTGGAAATACAGCGAGCCGTTCGGTTTGAGAACGCGGTACGCCTCCTTCATGCGGGGTTCGAGGAAGCCGATGAAGTCGCTGAAATTATCGCGGTAATGGTTCTCGCCGACAGCTTCCGTGCGGTAATGCTGCCCGCCGAAGCCGACGCGGTCGCCGTTCTCATCGCGGATGGTCTTGATGAAGGTGCGCGACTGCGTCTTCCCGGTGTTGAACGGCGGGTCGATGTAAATCAGGTCGATGGTCTCGTCCCCGATTTCCTTCAGCAGCTCCAGATTGTCCCCAAAACGAATATCGATCATGATCCTGTTTTCTTCCGCTATAGATTATACCATTTACTCGCCGGTGATGGATTTCCCGGCGATAATGCCGATCGCGGCGTAGCTTGCCGCGGCCGCCGCCACGATGATCATCGGGATCGTCCACTGCCCGCTTGCGTCAAGGATCATGCCGAAGATCGTCGGTCCCACAGCGGAGACGGCGTACCCGATCATCTGGGCGAAGCCGGAGATCCAGGTCGTCTCGGCGGGCGATTTTCCGCTCATGGAGATCAGCGCCAGCACGTAGCTGTAGCAGAAGCCGGAGCCGAGCCCGCAGAGGACCGCGCAGACGCACATCATCGGGAACGATTTGCAGCTGAGGTAAATCATCGCCGCGATGAAGTAAACCCCGCCGCCGCACAGGGCGACATAGGGGCGGTTCTTCGGGTTCTGCGCCAAGACAGGGGAGATAAACGCCGGGATGAGGCTGATGAGCTGCAGGCCCATGGTCATGACGCCCGCGGTGCTTGAGTCAATGCCCTTGTCGTGCATCATGGTCGGGAACCAGGTGACGACGCAGCTGAAGTAAATCACGCACTGCAGCGCCATCAAGGCCGACACCGCCCAGACGTTCTTATTCAGGAACTTCTTCGTCGCGGCGATAGGCGAATAGGCTTCACCGGTCTTGTCGTCGAATTCCTTCCGTCCGGTGAGGTTCAGCCACAGCGGGATGGCGATGAAGGGGAAGACGCACCAGATGGAAATGGCCGGGCGCCAGCTTCCGAAGGCCTGCGCGAGCTTATAGCTGAAGCCGGAGCCCATGCCGGCCATGAAGTTCATGGAGACGTTGTAAATGCCCGTGATCACGCCGATCTTCTGCGCCGCTTTCTGACGGTTCAGCGCGGGGAGCATCACATTCAGCACGCCGATGCCGAAGCCGATGAGAGCCGTGCCGATGTAAAGACCCGGCAGCCCGAGATACGAACGGATGAGCAGCCCGATCCCGGTACAGGCGAAGCACACCACCGAGGAATGGCGGATCTTGAACCGCGGCAGGATCGCTCCCGCGAAGAAGGCCGTCACGGAAAACAGCAGCATCGGGATCGTGGTCAGCGTCCCCGCCTGACCGGAAGTCATGTTCAGGTCTTCCTTGATCAGGGAGACGACCGGCCCGACCGAGGTGATTGATGAACGCAGGCTGAAAGCCGCCAGAATCAGACATACAACGTAAAGCTTGAAAAACGAACCACTCTCTTTTTTATTCATTAATTTTCCTTCCTGCGGTAAACTTCCCAGGCGTCTTGGGCGCCTTCGTTGATGGTTGAATCGTACGCGTAATTGTCACAAAAATATTGATAGACCGACTTCGTCCGCTCCGCCGCGGATGACGGGACTTCGCAGCGGCCGTCTTCGTAAGTCACGAAGGGCAGCGCGCTGTCATGCACATCAATCACGACCTCCGGCGGGTCCGCTTGCATATCGGCGAGCAGCTCGTCCCAAAGCGGCTTCTGCTCCTCCCCGGCGAAGAGGTAGAGCGGCCGTTCGTTGAAGTAAGCCGTCGGCGCGCGGCGTTCGCTCATGACATAAATGGCGGAGCGGCTCCCCCAGACGAGGATGCTGTTCGCGGGGTCGGTATCCGTCACGAGGTAATCCCGCGCCTTGGTGTACGCGGAGGGCGAGCGCGGGGTGTAGTTATCAATGTAAAGCGGCACCAGGGTCAGGCTGCAGACGAAGAGCAGTCCGACGACCGCCGCGCGGAAGACCGGCATGCCGTGCTTGACCCGCGTCTCCAATCCGCGAACGAGGGCGCAGAGCAGGATCAAGGCGGGCGTGACGCAGAGGATGAAATAATGCTGATAATTCATCCCCGAAAGCCCGGCGCAGATGAGCTCGATCGGCAGGTCGACCAGCGCGAAGAGCGTCAGCGGACTGTCCTTGTACGCCCGGCGGATCAATGCCCAAACCCAGGCGAGGAACGCGATGAGCAGGAACGGGCTGACCGTCGGCAGGAACGTCAGCGTGGTCAAGGCGCAGGCGAGACGGTTCTCGCCGCTCTTCTCGGAGTAAACGAAGTTGAAGCGGAAGGCGACGTCCCAATACGCGGCCAAGGCGCCGTTCGCCGCGAAGTACGCGCACCAAGCGGCATTGACCGCGAGGAATCCCGCGGCCGTCAGCAGCCAGAAGCGCAGCTTCCCGCGGAACAGTTCTTTATGACGGAGCGCTTCGCATAGGTCGATCAAAAACAGCGCGGCCCAGACGCCGACGGTGTTCTGCTTGCAGGTGAAGGCGAGGCCGCCGAGAATGCCGAAGCCGAGGGCGGAAAGCGTGCCGCGCTTGGTCAGGAAATACAATCCCAACGCGCAGACCGCGAAGAACAGCGAGAACTCCTCGCAGTAGTTGCCGAAGTCGAACAGGCGGACGTAGTGCAGCGCCCCGAGGCAGAGCACCGTCAGCGCGATCCAACGGGGGAAGAACTTCTTCAGCACCCGCAGCAGGATGACCAGCCCGAGGAAGAAGGCGATGAACTCCAAGACCCAGATCCCGACCAGCGACCCGCCCGCGAGCTTCAATCCCAGCGCGTCGATGTAGAAAATGACCGGCGGCTTGTGATCCCACAGCTCGGTGTAAGGCATGCGTCCGCGAAGGATCTGCTGCCCGATGTAGCTGAAGATGGCGTAGTCGTGCGACGGATAGTAATTCGCCCGCAGCGGGAAGAACGCGCCGAAGAGCAGCAGACTGACAATCAAGAGCAGCGCCAGCTCCGGGATGAGTGTATTCTCCGTCAACAGCGGACGGAGCGAACCGGTCTCGAGGGCGAGTAAAACCGCGGCGCAGACGGAAGCAATCAGCAGAAAGACAAGGAACGGTGCCGCCTGTTCAATGAAGGCCGCGGCGGTATGCCCGAAGCCTTCCGTCGGCAGGAACGGCTTCACGATGAGCGGAATAAGCGCGGCAATCCCGGCCGCCAAGGCGGTATAGAAGACGAGTGAGCGGGTGCCGGGCTTCGCGGAGAGCGCTTTACGGCGGGTATAGAGCAGCGTCCACAATACGCAGACAGCCGCCGTCAGCAGGATCAGGCACAGCCGCGGCGCGGTGAAGTGGGGCGTGCCGGGCAGTCCGCACAGGCGGAACACCGCCCAGCCGGCGGCCGCGATCACAGGAAGGCAGAGGAGCTTCGTTCCGCGCATGTCAGGCGATCCAGTAATATCCGTTCCAACCGCAGAAGAGCAGCACCTGCAGCGTCCAGAAGAGGGCGCAGACGAAGGCGAAGAGCTTCTTCCGTTCACGAAGCAGATCCGCGGTGAACATCCACACCGGGAAGATCACGGCGGTGTAGCGCATCATCGAATAGAGGTTCCCCGTCCCGATCAGGATCAGCGTGCACAGCAGCGAATAGGCGCCGTAGGCCTTGTTCTTCATCTTGATCAGCATCCAAACACTCATGATGAGCGAGAAGACGATCATGCACAGGTCGATCGTCGTCGGGCGGTTGTGGCGCGTGAAGAGGGGCGCGAAGTACTCCTTGAACGCCGAGACGTCGCTGAGGCTGCGTCCCCAAGAGGACTGCGCCTTGAAGAAGGCGAAGAAGTCCCCGGTCAGACGGTAGAGTCCGTAGAAGTAGGCGCAGATCGCCGCCGGCACCAGCAGATACCACAGCCAGGCCGCGCCGAGTTTGCGGAAGTTCCACCGGCGTTTATTCATGTAGATGATCGCCGCGGGCAGGAGCAGCAGCACGCCGTGCGGACGGCAGAGGGCCGCCCCGGCGGCGCAGAGCGCGCTCCAACCCCATCGTTCATTTTCCGCGAGGATCACGGTATAGACGATGAGGCAGAGGAACAGGCTTTCGCCGTAAAAGGCGCTGAAGTAAAACGCGCAGGGCAGGCAGACGATCAACGGCAGCGCGAGCTTCGCGGTGTCGGTACCGAAAAGCCGTTCGGCGAGCTTCGAGATGCCGTACAGGGCCAGGATGAAGCAGACATTCGAGATGATCAGCCCGACCAGCAGGTAGACGGACTCCGTCTGAAAACGCTCCGGCATCCAAAACGTCAGCAGTTTGATGAGGTAAGGATAAAGCGGGAAGAAGGCGAGGTTGCTGTAGCTTGACGTCAGGTCATCCGAGGCGACGTAGCCCCATTTGACGATGGAGAGCTGCCATTCGCTGTCCCAGCGGCACCAAATGTCAATGAGCCGCTTCGGTGAGAGGAAGTAGCCCTGATCGAGATAGCGTTGATAGATGACATTGCCCTGGTAGTAGCTCGAGAACCAAGCCGTGACGAGCAGCAGGATCCGCGACCCCGCGAAAAGCTCGAGAATGTATTTCCATAATGATTTATCAGAGAAAAAATAACGTTTTTCTTTATTCTTGTCCATGGGTCTATTATAATCGTAATAGAATTAAAAGCGATGCCCGTTCGCGGGAATCGTTCAACCCGAAAGGGATCGCAGTCTAGAAAAAGAGGAAAAGTCATGTCATTGTTAACCGAAATTCAAGAGCAGCCGGCCGTTTTGGAACGTCAGCTGAAAGGGCAGAAAGCGAATGTCAAACAGATTGCCGAAGAGATCAAGGCATACAACCCGAGCTTTATGTATATCATCGCCCGCGGTACCTCTGAACATGCCGGCATCTACGGCCAGTACCTGATGGGGATCGAGCATCAGCTCGTCACCGCCTTCGCCGCGCCGTCTATGTCCACATTCTACGGCAGCGCTCCCTGCGTGAAGGGTGCCTTGGCTGTCGCGATCTCCCAGTCCGGCAAGTCCCCGGATCTGATCGCTTCCGCGCAGGATGCCAAAGACAAGGGCGCGAAGCTGCTCGTCATCACCAACACCGTCGACTCCCCGCTGGGCGAGATGGGCGACTGGGTGATTGACTGCATGGCCGGTCCCGAACGCGCGACCGCCGCGACCAAGTCCTATACCACTTCCCTGCTGGCCTTCTCCATGCTCTCCGCCGCGCTTCACAACGACGACAAGAAATGGGCCGAGCTCGAGCATGTCCCCGAATGGGTCAACGGCATGTTCTCCTATGATGAGAAACTCGCCGCCTACGCCGAACATTACGTCTTCGCCCCGCGCGTTGTCGTCCTCGGCCGCGGTTACAACTTCTGCTCCGCCAAGGAATGGGGTCTGAAGATGCAGGAACTGACCTACATGATGGCCGAACCGTATTCCTCCGCTGTCTTCCAGCACGGCCCGATCGCCATGGTGGAGAATGGCTACCCGGTGATGAACATCATCGCGAACGGCAAAGTCGCCGACTCCGCTCTCCCGCAGCTTGAGATGATGAAGAACAAGCTCGGTGCCGACATCTTCTCCATCACCAACAATGACCGCGCCGCGGAGCTCTCCAACCGCGTCATTGCCCTGCCGAAGGAAATCCCCGAATGGCTGAGCCCGATCGCCGCCATCATCCCGGCGCAGATCTTCGCCCGCTATCTCTGCTTCGCCCGCGGTCTCGACACCGAAACCCCGCGCACCATCGCGAAAGTCACCGAGACGCATTAATCGCATATGACGAAAAAGATCGGATTTCACTTCAAGGAAAAGCACGTCCCTTGGCTGCTGCTGATCTTCACGCTGGCAGCCTATATTCCCCTCGCGACGCAGATGGGGTTCTATTGGGACGATTGGCCGATGCTCTGGTTCAAAGTGACCCAGGGCGCGGAGGGGTTCGCCCAGGCGTTCACCTCCGACCGGCCGTTCCTCGGAAATCTGTATGAATTCACCGCTGCCCTGCTGGGCAACGATCCCGTTGTCTGGCAGGTGATCACGGTGCTGCTCCGCTGGACGGTGACTGTCGCCTTCTGGTGGATGCTCAAACAGCTTTGGCCGGAGCGGAAGCGTGAGGTCTTCTGGATCAGCATGCTCCTCGCGGTTTATCCCGGCTTCAAGCAGATGCCGATCGTCTATGTCTGGCTGAACGCCTTCATCATGCTGCTGGCGTACGTGCTCTCCTACGGGATGATGCTCAAAGCCATCAGCAGCGGGTCCAAAAAGAAATGGATCCTGTGGACGATCCCCGCGGTGCTGCTTTACACATTCTGCACCATCTCCACGGAATACTACGTCGGCCTGGACATCTGCCGCGGCGTGATCATCTACATCTTCCTGCTGCGGGACGCGGGCTTCCGTGAGCTTTCGTTTTGGAAGCGGATTTGGAAGACCATCCTGCAGTGGCTGCCGTACCTGGCCGTGCTCGGCGCGTTCATGTTCTGGCGCGTGTTCATTTTCCAATTCCCGAGCTATCAGCCGGTGCTGGTGGAGCAGTTCGCCTCCAAGCCGCTGAAGACCATCTTCGACATTCTGAACCGCGTCGTCGAGGACGCGTACACCGCGACCTGGGGCGCGTGGACGGAGTTCGTCAAGTTCCCGAATCATGTCGACTTCGAGACGGCTTCCGGGAAGGCTTTCTGGATTATCGCTGTCGTGACGCTTGCCGCCGCGATCATTGCCGCGCTGCTGTATAAGCCCGACGCGGAGAAATCCGCCGAGACGGAGAACAGCACGGAATACAAGCAGACCGACACGCAATGGTGCGTCACCGCGCTGATCCTCGGGCTGCTGATGGTCATCTTCCCGGGCTTCCCGTATTGGGTGACGTCGCTGCCGATCCGCTTGCAATATCCTTACGACCGCTTCCTGGTCGCGTTCATGTTCGGCAGCTCCATCTTCATGGTGGCCTTGATCCGCTGGGTCGTCCGCGCGGAATGGATGCGGCGGGCGGTCTACGCTGTCTTCGTGGCGATGGCTGTCGGCGGGAGCTTCCTGAATTCCAACAGCTACCGCAAAGACTGGAACATGCAGAAGGACTTCATCAATCAGCTCGTCACCCGCGTTCCGGAACTTGAGCCGAACACCATTCTGATGGCGGACAACAATCCGCTCTCGTATGAATCCGACAACTCCCTGACCGGTGAGGTCAACCTCGCGCTCGATCCCGATCACGAAGGGCTGGACCTGCCTTACAGCGTGATGTTCTTCTCCTCGCGCTTCGAGACGATTGAGAACTATGAGGAGCATGATGAGGTCTATCAGGAGTTCCGCAGCGCGAACTTCGCCGCGGACAGCGATGACGTGGTGGTGTATTATTACGCGCCGCCTTCCTGCCTGCGTATCCTCGACCC
>CAVCBG010000032.1:0-9466 GCA_963600285.1 Anaerovoracaceae bacterium | reverse complement strand
AGCACCTCCGCGAGCGATACCGTGCAGCGCGGTTTCTGGTCCGATTTCGGCTCGAGTCTCGGCTCCGGTGTCGGCCATATGCTCCTCAAGCAGTTCGGCTTGGACGGCTTTGAAGACGCTGTTAAGGATTTCACGTCAAGCAGCGATAAAGTCAAAGCCGCCGAGAAGAAAATGAAGGCCAATAATGAAGATTGGAACGCATATCAAGAGGTGACCGGAAATTACGAGGCCAAAGCCACTGAGCTCGACACGCTGAAGAAAGACTACGAAACGAAAGCGGAAAAGTACGAAGACGAGCAGGAAAAGCAAATCGAGGATGAAAAGAAAGCGCGGAAAACAGGCGGCCACGTGGGCGCGAAAGTCATCGATGCCAAGGAAGTCAATGAGGCTAAGGCGAAGTACGAATCCGCCTATCAGCAGCATGAAGACGCCTGCGCGAAACGCCTGACCCTGCTGAAGAAATACGACGATACGATCACGCAGGAAGATATTGACAAGAAAGATACCGGCAAGTTCAAGATGGCTGTGTCTGTGTTTTTCGCCGGTCTCGCGGGCGGAGTTACGACGACTTTAGCTCAGGATGATGAAGCGGCAGCCGGCGACACGAAAAAGATCCTCGCCGCGCGTGAAGAGAAGAAAAAGAAAGCGCGCAGCCAGGTCAACAGTTGGTTCGCTTCCAAGAACAAGGGCCATCGCGAAAAGATAGAGACCAAAGAGCGTAAAAGTGTCCTGATGGATCAGATTGATGATAAAAACGCGGCTGAGGAAGTGAAGGGCTACGAAGACCAGTACAAAGATATCATCTGGTCCGCCTATGAGGATATCAAGGATGAAGACCAACTGAAGGGTGTCAATATTACCAAGGATGTCCTGTGGTCCAAGGTAACAGCTTCAGCGGACTGGACGAATGCGGGAGGTCTGAAGGAACAGTTCGATGATGTGATGGCAATCCACTTGATTGGAACTGCTAACACCGCGAACGCGGACCTCACGGCCTATAAAAACGCGGTATCAGATCTTGCTAAGGCTAAGAGGGAAATAAATAAAGTGCCGGGTTTTGAGAGAGCCGGGCGGTTGAAATTCGAGAAGGATCAGGCTGTCGCTGCGGATGATGCTCTTCAGGCGCGCCTTGCGGCTTTTGATAACAAAGAGGCGGCTGAGCATGGCGACGGAGTTGATATAACGCTCAATAATGTGACGAAGAAATTAACTGTAGGATCCGCGGCTACCGCTGTGACAACCGCCGAGCAGGAGAAAACCCACGCTGAGCGTGATTTGACGGCTAAAGAGGCAGCTGTTGCGGCTGCTGCCCCCGGCAGTCCCGCTCTGACAGCGGCGAAGCAAGACAGAGACCTCCAAAGGACTGTTGTCGACGAAAAAACGGCAGCTCTTCAACAGGCAAAAGACTTTGCGGCTGAACTGACCCGTCTGATCGGTGTATGGACCGGGTTGATTAACGGCGCGGCCAGAGACGATCTCGCGGCGCAGCAGCGAACCGCTGCGCAGGCAAGAACGGAAAAAACGAATAATTATACGGCTGAAGATGCGAATCTCTATAACACGGCGATCGCTAACGCGCCTGCCGGCTCTGATATGGGACATTATTTCGCGGACGCAAGCGATGTTAAATCTATCGCGCACGCGAAGCAGATAATCGAGAGTAAACGCGGGACGGCCCGCAGAATGCTCGCCGCGGATTCTTTTCTGGAATCGCTGTCGGATGTACAGATCAACAGGTTGAAGGGGCTGATTCAGGATACTGTGATGACTGTCGCTCAAACCGTGAAAAATGAGCAGACGAATGTGAAAGCGGCAAATTTTGAAGCCGATCGGGATGCGATCGCGAGATCGATTTGTGAAAGCACGAGAGATAAAGCGAAAGCTCTTCACTTTTATTTTGAGAACGGCCGCGCGCCTTCGGATAAAGACTTGGATCGGAAATTGCTGGCGGGCATCAAGCAAACCGCCGAAATGCAGTCCTTTTGGAATGAGGTTAAGAGCAAGGCGGGCGAAGCCGTGAATACCAGGATGAAAGGTGAAGAGGCCAAGAAGTTTGTTGACCAAGGTACAGCAATTTTCAGCCAAGTTCTTGATAATATTGAGAAGGGCAACGCCGGTCCGGGGCCGCAGAAGTATCCGGCAGGAAAGGATGCTGAGGTATTCAACAATATCGGTAAGAAAGCTTACGACCGGCTGCCGGCTGATTTGCAGGCCTTCTTTGGAGGCGCGGATAATGAGAAGTTTACGAATCTGTTCAACGCCGGTCCGCTGGCGCAATATAAGACTAACATTATCAATATGACCAATGCCAGTGTCCCGATTGAGTTGGATAAGGAAGCTTCGGAACTGGCGGAAAAAATCGAGAAGCAGGAAGACTCGAAGAACAAAGCTGCTCATGAAAACAAGGAAAATAAACCGTTGAAGGAAGGTCAGAGAAAGCGTGAGAAGGCGGATATTATCAAGGCAGCATTCGCCTTGGTTCAGAAAGATGCCGAGCTGAAAGATACTTACAAGAATTGGCTGCGCTTCCGGACGATGATCACGGCGAAGGACTCCGAGTTCGACAAGCTGATCGAGGAAGGTCAGAATGAATCCATGAGCGAGAAGGAAATCGCGGAGGCAATCGTTGAAGCGCTGAAGGCGCTGAAAGAGGGCAAGGGCGACGAGAAGAAGGAAGACGCCAAAGCCGACGCCAAAAAATAACAGTATCGGCGGGAAACCGTTGAAATAGGTTACAATAAAAAGTTATAGACCGGATGAATGTACCCGCCGTTTTCGTACAGCGGGCCGAGGAAAATGAAGAAGGAGTAAAGGCATGATTTCGGATGTTGATGACGCGCTGCGCAAACTGATCCTTGAAAGTCTGACAGTATCTCAGCAGAACGTGGATATCATGTTCGATCTGCCGAGCCGGGATTGGGCGTCGCGTCTGTCCCGTCCGACCATCGACATCTTCCTCTTCGATATCCGCGAGAACCTGCGCCTCCGCGGCGCCGAGCAGTTCCGTTCCGTGACCCGCCCCGACGGGAAGATTGAAGTCTACCGCAACCCGGTCCGCATTGACCTGCGCTACCTGCTCTCCGCCTGGACGAAAGACCCGGAAGACGAGCATCTGCTCCTCTCCGATACGCTGATGACCCTGCTGCGGAATCCGACGATCCCGGATCAATACTGCTCCGAGAACCTGAAGAACCAGCTCTTCCCGATCATCCTCGACACCGCGGTGTACCAGCCGGAACACGGCCCGACCGAAAAAGTCACGGATGTCTGGGGCGTCATCGGCAATGACATTCACGCCGGGTTCATCGTGACCGTCACCATCACGGTCGATCCGTACAAGCCGTCCGTCTTCCCCGCTGTCAGCAGCTTCGAGAAGAAGCTCGGCCTCCTCAATCAGGATTCGCGTACGATCGAGAACTTGAACATCGGCCGCGTGGAGCAGAGCTTCCGCATCGTGACCGAGAAGTACGAACCCTCCACCCTGCAGGCCGTTTTCTGTGAACGGAATCAGAACCTGGAGGTCACGGACGATTACTGTTTCGTCCTGCCGCCCTTGGCACCGGGACAGTACCATGTCGATATCAAATACCGCGGGAAGGTGCTGAAGCGCCAGACCGTTGATGTCCCCGCGGATGATAACAAAATCATGATTTGATCCGGGACGATGTGTCCCTTGAGTCAATGATTACGAAAAAATTGCAATTTTTTTAGAGTGATAATGAGGAGGAAAAATGCCAGAATATTTATCACCGGGTGTATATGTTGAAGAAGTCAATCGTGGTCCGAAACCGATCGAGGGTGTCGGCACCGCCATGGCTGCTTTCGTTGGTTTCACTGAAAAGGCTGAAATGATCCGTGATGATGGCGACGGCGAATACGTTGAGGATCTCCTCAACAAACCGCAGCTCATCACCAACTGGACCCAGTATGTTGAAAAGTTCGGCGGCTTCGTCCCCGGCTTGAAACTGCCGCTCTCCGTCTACGGTTATTTCTCCAACGGTGGTACCCGCTGCTACGTCGTTTCTGTCCGCACTTTCCCGAAGGCTGCCGCTTCCGTTGTGAACGCCTCCGGTAAGGCTGCCCTCCGCATCACCGCGAAGGCCGCCGGCTTCGACGCCCTGCAGATGCGCGTCCGCATCGCCGACGTCAAGGGCCTCTCCGCCCCGAAGACCTCCGCCCCGGCCGCTTCCAAGAAAGACGGCGAATCCGCTCCCGAAGCTTCCGCCCCGACTTCTTCCGCTCCGACCGCTTCCGGCGATGTCACCTTCAACCTCTACGTTGAAAAGCAGGGTGCCAACAACGCCTGGACGAATGTTGAGACCATCAACGATGTGAAGCTCCAGAGCTCCGGCTCCAAGGTCGCTGTCGCCTACGCTTCCAACAAGGCCCCGAAGTTCGTCACCGTCGAACCGCTGGAAACCACTCTGGCCGCCTGCGCTCCGCGCGAACAGGAACAGATGCTGGTCATGGACAAGAACCTGCTCGAAGCCCCGAAGGCTTCCGACTTCAACGGCGACGTCTCCGCCCGCACCGGCGTTGACGGCCTCGAAGTTCTTGACGATGTGACCATGGTCTGCGTTCCGGACCTGATGACCACCATGCCGGGCGAGAAGCTCGACCTCGAAATGGTCAAGGCCGTCCAGACTCAGATGATCGCCCACTGCGAACACTGCGGCGACCGCGTTGCCATCCTCGACTGCCCGCCGAACATGAACCCGCAGGAAGTCCTCAAGTGGCGTATGGAAACCACCGGCTTCGACTCCAGCTATGCCGCCATGTACTATCCGTGGCTCAAGGTCACCGATCCTTCCACCGATAAGACCGTATCCGTTCCTCCGAGCGGTTACGTTGCCGGCGTCTGGGCCCGCAGCGACTCCACGAACGGCGTCCACAAAGCCCCGGCCAACGAAGTTGTCTCCCTCGCTGTCGGTCTTGATTACCAGACCACCAAGGGCGAACAGGATACCCTGAACCCGAACGGCGTGAACTGCATCCGCGCGTTCCCGGGCCGCGGCATCCGCATCTGGGGCGCCCGCACCCTGTCTTCCGACCCGGCTTGGCGTTACATCAACGTCCGCCGTCTCTACAACTACGTCGAGAAGTCCATCGAGAACGGCACCCAGTGGGTCGTCTTCGAACCGAATGACCGCTCCCTGTGGGCCCGCGTCAACCGTGACATCACCGCTTTCCTGCGCGGTGTCTGGCGTGACGGCGCTCTCTTCGGCAGCACTCCGTCCGAAGCGTTCTATGTCAAGTGCGATGATGAGCTCAACCCGCCCGAATCCCGTGACCAGGGCCGTCTCATTGTCGAAATCGGTATGTGCCCTGTCAAACCGGCTGAATTCGTGATCTTCCGCATCAGCCAGTGGGCCGGTCCCAGCGCCGAGTAATTAATTCGAAAGAGGTACATCTATGGCAGATAAAATTGCAGATCCTGTAGTTGCCTTTAAGTTCGGTCTTGAAATCTCCGGCAAACTCTCCGGCTATTTCACCTCCGTCAGCGGCATCGGTTCCGAAACCGAAGTGATCACCCAGAAACTGACCAGCACCAACGGCAATGAGCCGATCATCAAGCAGATCCCGGGTCGTCTGACCTGGACGCCGATCACCCTGCGCCGCGGCGTGACCGACCTGAAGGATGTCTGGGATTGGCGCCAGATGGTCGTCGAAGGCAAGATCGAAGATGCCCGCGTCAACGCGTCCATCATCGCCTACAGCCAGTCCGGCGAACCTGTCGCTCAGTGGGATCTCGAGAACGCTTGGCCGTCCCAGATCTCCGGCCCTGAAATGGCTTCCGATTCCACGGACTTCATGGTTGAAGAGATCACCATCGTCCATGAAGGCATGACCCGCGTGAAGTAATCCGCAACCGGATCACGCGACGATCGTAATAGAAGATGAGAGCGGGGACGCCGTTCCCGCTCTCATTGATAAATTTCGGGAGGATGATATGAGTCTTTCATTCCAATACACAATTGAGCTTGAGTACACCGGCACTTCGGGGAAAAGTTCCACCTGCCCCGTCATCGCCGTCAACACCGGGAAGATCTCACACGCCTCCGACAGCTACTATGAAAACCCGATCAACGGGCCCGCGGTAAAACATTACGTTTACGGCGACACGGTATCGGAACCGATGCAGATCACGATGAGCGTCACGGACGGCGCCTTGGTGTGGCTGGAATGGTTTACCAGCATCCAGCGCGACCAAAAGCCCGACCTGCGCAACGTGACCCTGAAACTTTACGAAACCTCCAAGTCCTCCAGCCCGCAGACCATGCTCGGCGACCTCTGGATGACCTGGTATCTGGAGAACTGCTTCCCTGTCAGCTGGCAGCTCAAGCAGATCACGAATGACAGCACCCAGTCGATGGAAATTGAGATGGAGCTTCAATACGAACACCTCTCCATCATCGGCGAGTCCGGTGCGCTGACATCCGGTTTGGACGCGATCGGTTAAACCGGGAAAGGACCGTTCCATGACCTTTCAAACTGAATTCGAATTTACGCTGCCGATGGGCTATGTCGGCTCCGACGGGCAGCTTTACAAAGACGGCACCATGCGCCTGGCGACTGCGCTGGACGAAATCACCGTGCTGAGCGATATGCGCGCGCGAAGCAATGACGCCTACGTCGTCATTCTTCTGCTCAGCCGCGTCATCACCAGACTCGGCAATGAAAAGAACATCAACGCGTCCGTGATCGAGAACCTCTTCGCCGCGGACCTGACCTACCTGCAGGAATTCTATCGGACCATCAACGAGTCCGGCAGCACGATCCGCAAATACACCTGCCCGCACTGCGGCAAGCCCATTGAGGTCGACCTGGCGGCTCCGGGGGGGGACTGATCGGCTACCCCTTGGATAAGCTGCGGAAAGAGGTAGCCTACATTGCCTATTTCTTCCATTGGCAGCAGGATGACATCCTGTCGATGGATCATCTGGCACGCAGGCAGTGGGTGAAAGAAATTGCGGATATCAACCAACGGATGAATCGCAATGAATAACGATAACAAGCAGGAAACCAACCGTGTCAGCCTGCCGAATCCGGCAGCGCTCTCCGAGACGGAACTTGAACGTCTGGCCGAGGAAATCGTTCGCAAGCTGCGCGAGAAGATGCGCGACGAACGGAACCGGCGCGGCTGCTGAAAGGATTGGAGGATCAATGGGATTCGCCGCTCTCGTGAATACAACCTTGTTCAATACGATCCTTGTTCCGACGAAATTCGGTAACTCGGGGTCAGACATCCCTCAGAGGTCGCTCGGGAAGCAGATGCAGGCCGTCAACAACTTCCTCAGCAAAAACGCTGACGACAAGTACGCGCTTGACTGCCAATATACCGTCAAGGCCATCGTCGACTCGCAGGAGATAACGATAACGAACGCGGCCTCTATTTCAGGGCTCAGAATGCTCCGGAATGTTGAGAAAAAAGGCTACTATGATCACACGGCTCTCCTCCCCGGCAACGTCAGTTATGACGCGATAAATATTTCGTATACATACTCAAAGGAGCCCACGTTTGTGAATTGGCTGAAGGCGGGTGTGGAATCCGGCGACAGCTACTCGATAGATTTGCTGCTTGAATTCGGGGTCGGCGACAATAAAATGGTGCTCATGCTGGAGGACGCGTGTCTGTTCTCTTGGGGGCTCAACGGTGAACTGAACAGCTCCGCTGATACCGGTACGGTTTTGAAAGAAAATCTGAACTTCAGCTATTCCGGTCTTAAGATCGATGTCCAAACCCCGAAGCAGCAATAAAACCGGTTTGGGATCAATGCCGAAAAACTTTATGTCAAAATCGCGTGATGAAAGGAGATGAGAAACAATGTCATTTGCAAATTTGGTGAATACGACCTTGACGAATACGATTCTCATGCCTTATCGGAACCCCGGCGATGGCGCTGAGGTTGAAGGTTCCATGATTACCGTTCCGGATATTGTCGGAACCTTTAAAAACCCGAAAACCACCGATATACCGACTACGAAGGACTTTAAGATCTCAATCAAGTCGCCCGGCGATACCATCGCGCATGAAATGACATATTGCAAGACTCTCTCCGGTTTTACCGTTTCGCGCTCTCACACGGAGCAGAAAGCCGGCGGTGTCTACGATTACACCGCGCTGCTTCCGAGCGCGTCTATCGTTTACACCGATATTACATTGAGCCATGTGGCGACAACCGATGCCTTTTTCCTGAAGTGGCTGATCGACGGAACCGACCAGGGATGCGGGATCTATGCCCAGCTTGAGATTACGATCGGGAAAAAGGGGACGGGACAGGTCATCTATACCCTGAATAACGCGATCCCGACGACATGGACCTTCGGCGGTACATTCGCGGCCTCGGCAACAGCGACGCCGGTCGTGGTGATGGATTCGATCATCGTCGCTTACAGCTCGTTGGATGTCCGCGCGGTTTGACCGATACAGCGGCATCGGAATTGTGATTGGATCAATAACCGGGAGATGGTATGAGCGAATTATTAGGTGATATGCTGCGGAAACGCGGTAAGATGACTGCCTCGATGCTCAACCCCGGAAAAGGGGGGAGCATGATGGGGTCGTCATTCTCTCTTTCCGCCTCTCTGCGCCCGCAGGTGGGCATGGCTTCCATCAAGACCCATCTGTCTGTCAAGAAGCCGGACGTCAGCGTGCTGAAACCGGCTGAAATGTCTTCATTCTCGAAACAAGCCTCCGAAAAATACACCGGCGGCTCGAAGCTGCTGCGCATGAAGCCGTCGTCTTCAAGCGCCTCTCCGAAGCCGTCCGTGAAACCCATGGATATGCCGCTGCCGGGCGGAAGCTCCGCGGCGCCCGCGCCTTCGGGTACGCCCATCCCGCCGATGGACCCGATCGTCTCACATCCGCAGACGCTCTCCACGCCCTCGAGCTCATCCGTTCCGGATATGCCGATGGGGCACGGCGTAGCCTTCCCGCCCGCGTCCGAACGCAAGCCGGTCCGCTTTGAAAAGAGCGACGGCCCCAGCGATTTCGAACGCCGCATCATGGCAGCGAAAAAACAGAAGCAGGCCGCCGCGGCCGCCAAAGCCGCCGCGAATAACGCCCCGCGCGTGATCCGCAGCAAGACGGTCGAAGTCCCTACCGGCAGCAAACCGGATAACTCCGTTCAGCGCGAGATGGATCCGCTGATGCCGGCCGAGAAACCCGAAACGAAACCCGCGGCGCCGGTCGTTCAGCGCGAACCGGACACCCGCAAGCCCGCGGCACCCTCCGTGAAGCCGGAGAAGCCGTCCGCCCCGAAAGCGGAGCCGGCGCGTGCTCCGAAGTCCGAGCCGGTCGTTCAGCGTGAAATGGCGGAACCCATCGCGGAGACGAATCCCGAACCGGAGATGCCGGTCGTTCAGCGTGAACCGAACGAGCCGGCGAAGTCCGAATCCGCGGCGCCGGCGATGCCGACCGTGCAGCGCGAGATCGCTCAGCCCGCCAAGGCCGAGCCCGCGAAGC
>CAVCBG010000031.1:0-9511 GCA_963600285.1 Anaerovoracaceae bacterium | reverse complement strand
GCCTCCGTTGGGTCTACCGCCTCGGAGGTTGTCGGCCGGCTGGGCGGGAGCCCGGCGCTGGTCGTTCGGTTTTTGGGCAAGTTCTCGGCCGACGGCAGCTACAAACAGCTTTGCGAAGCGCTCGACGCCGGGGATACACAGACCGCGTTCCGCGCGGCGCACACCATGAAGGGCATCGCCGCGAATCTCGGACTTCAGTACCTCTTCAACAAGGCCTCCGAGGTGACGGAATATCTCCGCGCGGGCGACGCGGACAGCGCGAAGACGGCGCTCCCCGATCTCACGGCGGAGTACGAACGCTGCTGCAAACTCATCGCCGAATTGAATTAAACGGCGCTTTATTGACTGACTGGTATTTTACGTGAAGGACCTGCGTATTTATCGAAATTGAGGAAATAACATGGACAACACACTTAGCAGCTACTTATTGAGCTCGTCCTTCATGATCGTGATCCTGCTGATTCTGGCCGCCCGATCCTATTCGGCGGTCACGAATAAGCAAAGCCGGCACCGCACCCTGATCCTGATCGGGATGACGGCGGCGTACGTCTTGATCGACTTCATCTTCATCGCCTGCCACCTCTCCGGAGGGAAGCTCTCCGTCGGCACGTGGAAGGTCGTCTGCTTCATCTTCTACCTAATTTACACGCTGCAGCCGTTCATGTGGCACCTCTTCGTCCGCAACTTCGTCGGCAGCACCCTCGGGAAGACCTTCCGCAAACTGGAGCTGATCCCGATCGTCCTCCTGATGATCATGGTTGTCGCGACGCCTTTCACCGGCGCGCTGTATTGGTTTGACGCCGACGGCATGTATCAGCGCGGCCCGCTTTACCCGGTCTACGCGCTGCTGAACTACTTCTACTACGCGGAGTCCATCATTGACCTGCTGGTCATCATGCTGAACCGGAAGGAAAAGGAAGAGCGCTACGCCTTCCGTACAATGCTCATCTCCCTCGTCATGCTGATCGGCGCGTACATGAACAGCTCCGTCATCCCCTCGGGGACGATCTTCCCCTTCATGCCGTTCTGCTCGGTCGTGACCACGATGCTCGCCTTCTACTTCATCGCCACGAAAGATTCCGAAAAGTACAAGCAAGAGCAGGACCGGAAGCTCCGCGAAGCCATGAAGGAAGCGCAGGAAGCCAACCAGGCGAAGTCCGCCTTCCTTTCCCGCGTCTCGCATGACATCCGCACGCCGATGAACGCCATCATCAACCTGACGGAACTCGCGCGGAAGGAACCCGATAACGAGGTCAAGAATCAGTACCTGGATCAAATCTCGGTCTCCGGCAATTTCCTGCTCGGCCTCATCAATGACATCCTCGACATGAGCAAGATCGAGAGCGGCGAGCTCGAGCTCCATAACGAACCGCTGACCCGCAAAGAGTTCCTCAACACGGTGGATACCGTCGTCATGCCGCTGATGGATGAGCATCACATCAACTTCCACACCGAGGTCAACCCCGGTCAGTACACGATCTCGGTGGACAAACTGCGCTTCAACCAGATCTTCTTCAACCTGCTCTCCAACGCCGCGAAGTTCACACCCGACGGCGGGGACGTCTGGTTTGAGGTGAATAATCTCGAACCCAAGGGGAACCGGCTGCCGATCAAGTTCGTCGTCCGCGACAACGGCATCGGCATGAGCGAGGAGTTCCAGAAGAACCTCTTCCAGCCGTTCCAGCAGGAACATAACGAATTGAGCGATAAACGCCAGGGCTCCGGCCTCGGCCTCTCCATTGTCAAGAGCCTCGTCGACGCCATGGGCGGCACGATCACGGTCAAATCCAAGAAGGGCGAAGGCACCGAATTCGTCGTCCTCCTGGAAGTCGAGATCCTCGCCCGTGAGAACGCCGACGGCACGCCCATCTATGAGTCCGCCGAAGCGGAAGCCGAAGCCGCGGATAAAGCCGCGGATAAAGCCGCGGCCGCAGCAGATCGGGCGGAAAGCCTGAAGGGCATGCGCGTGCTGCTGGTGGAGGACAACGAAGTCAACAGCTACGTCGCGAGGATCATCCTTGAGCAGGCCGGCATCGTCGTCACCGAAGCGGACAACGGTAAGGCCGCCCTCGAGACCTTCTCCGCCTCCGAGCCGAATTCCTTCGACGCGATCCTCATGGACGTCCGCATGCCTGTCATGGACGGGCTTGAGGCCACCCGCAAGATCCGCGCCCTGGACCGCCCGGACGCGGCGGACATCCCCATCATCGCCATGACCGCGGACGCCTTCACCGAAGAGCGCAAGCAGACGTTCGAGGCCGGCATGAACTATCATCTTACAAAACCTATCGACACGAAGCAGCTTTACGGCGTTTTGGCAAGCTGCCCGCGCCGCGGATAACGGAAGGAGAACCTTCAACTTGGAAACATCCCATCTGCTCGGCAGTTATTACGCGGAAACGGATATCATCTGCATCGCCATCCTGGCGCTGCTGGCTTGGAAGACGTACAAATCAAGCTTCATCTCCGATCAGAAACGGAGCTTGATGGTCGTGCTGCTGATCCACATCCTGTTCTCGGCAAGCGACCTCATCTGGATCTTTAACAACCGCTTCCTCTCCCTGACGGACGTCTTTGGGGACGCCGGCGTCACCGTGAGCTATATCCTCAACGGCATGAACTCGGTCCTCCCCGGCGCGACGGGTCTGGCGTGGCTGTGCTTCTCCGAATCGGTGCAGGGCAATGTCATCCGCGAGAAAAAGGGCCTCTTCGCCCTCATCTCGCTCCCGCTGGTTGTTGTCTTCGCGCTGACCGTGACGACCGGGATCACCGGATTCATGTTCACCGTCACCCCGCAGGGAGAGTTCTTCCGCGGGTCGGGGTACGCCGTTCAGGCTTCGGTGGCGATGGGCTACATCATCGTGCCGTCCCTGCTGGCGGCGAAACGCGCCATGACCGCGAAAACCATTCAGGAACGCAAGACGTCCATGGCGATCGTGCGCTTCATCATCTTCCCGCTGTTCGCCTGCGTGCTGCAGCTGCTCGTCACCCAAATGCAGGTGATGTTCATCGGGACGGTGATCGCGCTGCTGAGTTCTTACATCTCCCTGCAGGAGCTGCAGATCCTCACGGATCCGCTCACCGGCCTGAACAACCGCATGCTCCTGGACCAGAAGTTCACCGCGGCCGTTCAGTCGAACATCGCCGAGAAGGACCTCTACGTGATGGTGATCGACGCGGATGAGTTCAAGGCCATCAATGACACCCACGGCCACATTGTGGGCGACCGGGTGCTGCAGTTCATCGCCGAAGCCTTGCGGAAGAGCTGCGATTATTCGGATTATTTATGCAGATACGGCGGAGACGAATTCGTCGTGCTGCATATTGTTCCGCGCGGAGAAGACTGCGCGGAATTCGTGCGGCAGGTTGAAGCGGAGCTCGGTGAGGGCGGCTCTCCCTGCCCGGTGTCGGTTTCGGTGGGCACCTGTAAATACACACCGGAAAGAAAAGAGTTGAATGCATTAATTAACGCGGCTGATGAAGATATGTACCGGGTGAAGTCTGCCCGCAAAGCCGCCCTGAACAGCGGCTTGGACGCTCGCAGCGCGTGGGGGTAAAACATGATCAATAAACACAGCAAGATTCTGATCGCGGATGACGTTGAGATGAACCGTGAGCTTCTCTGTGAGATCCTCGGAGAAGAAAAATATGAATTCGTCTATGCCTGCGACGGCACGGAGGTGGTGAGCCTCCTCGGCGCCGGGGAGGCACCGGACCTCATTTTGCTGGACCTGAACATGCCCAATATGGACGGCTTCGAGGTGCTGCGCGTCATGAACGAGCGGCATTGGATCGAGGAATTCCCGGTCATCATCATCTCTGCCGAAGACGGCGCGGACTTCATCACGAAGGCCTACCAGCTCGGCGCGGCGGACTACATCAGCCGTCCCTTCCGCGCGGTCGTGGTGCAGCGCCGAATCGAGAACACGATGCTCGTCTACTCCAACCAGAAGCGCCTCATCCGCCTGCTTGAAAATGAGATCGGCGAACGCGAGAAGACCAACAACGCGATGATCAACATTTTCAGCAACGTCATCGAACTCCGCAACCACGAGTCCGGCAGCCATACGCTGAATGTGCAGTGCATCACCAGCCTCCTGCTGCGCCGCCTGGTCGAGCTCACGGACCGCTACTCCCTGACCAAGACGGATATCTCCATGATCTCCTCCCTGGCCGCGCTGCATGACATCGGCAAAATCAAGATCCCGGAAGAGATCCTCAACAAGCCGGGCAAGCTGACCGAAGAGGAATGGGTGCTGATGAAGACGCACACCACCGAGGGCGACAAGCTGCTGGCGGATCCCGCCTTGGATCAATCCAGTCAGTTCATCAAGACCGCCCGCTGCATCTGCCGCTGGCATCACGAGAAGTACGACGGCCGCGGTTACCCGGATGGGCTCGTCGGTGATGAAATTCCGATCGCCGCGCAGGTCGTCTCCATGGCGGATGCCTACGACGCCCTGACCAGTGAACGCTGTTACAAGAAGGCGTTCAGCCACGAGAAGGCGATGGACATGATCCTCAACGGCGAGTGCGGCGTTTACAACCCGCTGCTCCTGCGCTGTCTCTCCGACGTCTCCGACTCCCTGAAGGACCTGATGCAGTCCGGCACGCGCTACGACTATCAGGGCGCGGCGATCAACATTGCCAACGAAGTGCTCGCCAAGAACGACCTGCCGCAGGACAACGCCATGCGCAGCCTGGTCGACAGCGAACGCGTGAAGAAGGAATTCTTCATGGAGCACAGCGGCGGCTTCCTCTTTGAGTACGACCGCCTGATCCGCAAAGTCACGTTCGTCTACCCGCCCGAATACGGCACCCCCGCGAAGAAGGTCACCTTCTTCTCCCGCGACAGCGCGGATAACATCCTCCCGCTGAAGTTCTGGGACGCGCTGCGGGAAGGGCTTCACCAAACCACCCGCGACAACCCGGATATGGAAGCGGATGTCGAGCTGAAGATCGACGGCGAGCTGATCCCGTGTCACGCGTACGCCATGGCCCTCTGGCCCAGATACGGCAAGGAATACACCTGTGTGCTGGGGCAGATCATGCCGATCAAGAAATAACCAAGTTAAACACATCAAAGAAACAACGGAGGAACAACACATATGAAACGAACGAATTTGATCACGCTGCTTTTGGTTGTGCTTTGCCTGGCTTTGCTGCCGGCGGGCTTCGCGGCTGCCGATGAAGCCGAACACGAACCTGTCACCTTGATGGACGCTCAGCGCGACTACCGCGAGCTCCTCAAGATTCTCGACGAGCAGTACCCCGAGGTCAATATCGAGATCCTCCCCTACCGCGGCGGCAACATGTCCGCCTTCTGCAAGCAGCAGGCGGAAACCGGCATCATGCCCGATATCTACTCCACCACCCGGGCTTGGGACGACGCCCTGCTGAAGGCAGACCTCATCGACCTCAGCCAATACCCTGTCACCGAGCTTTACAACGCCGCCCGCCTGCAGGAATATTCCATTGACGGCGGCATCTACCTGCTGCCGTTCGACTTCTCCATCACCGGCATCCTCTGCAACAAATCCCTGCTCGACCGCAATGGCATCGAGATCCCGACTTCCTTCGCGCAGCTGCGGGATGAGACCATCCCCGCCCTGAAGGAAAAGGGCATCAAGATCTCGAACGTGCTGCTCGACCTGCCCGGTTCGGCGTTCAATTATTTCTTCAATGTCGGCTCCACCGTGTTCATGAATAACGTCAAGGGCCGCGCCTGGCGCAATGCCTTCACCGATAACTCGAGCGACACCTTCGCCTCCGGCAACGAGGACATTCAGGCTGTCGTGGATTACTTCCAGGAATGGATCGACTGCGGCATGCTCAACTATGACCCGGAGATCAGCTACGACCACAGCTCGACCTTGGATGACTTCACTGAGGGCAACACCGCCTTCTTGGTCGGCACGATCAAGCGGTTCACCCAGAATGAAGACGGCACCGGCGATCAGTACATCCTGCTGCCGTGGCTCTCCGAAGACGGCGAGAACAACACCTACATCACCAGCCCGGTCCGCTTCTACGGCCTGAACAAGAGCCTCCTGGAGCCGGGCAATGAGCAGAAGCTCGAAGACGCCCTTCACTTCCTTGAGGTCCTCTCCACGAATGAAGGCTACCTCGCCATGAACGGCGAGCAGTCCACCAACATGTGCTCCATCAAAGACTTCGAACTCTCCGAAGACTCCCCGTACGCCGAGGCGATGAAGGCCGTCGGCAACGGCTTCTCCATGAACCTGATCTACACCGGCTGGGAATCCTACCTCGTCCCCTTCGGCGAAGCGGCGCGCAGCTGGATCAAGGGTGAGATCACCGGCGAAGAAGCCATTGCTATCCTCGATGAGACGAAGAAGACCGTTCAGGCTCAGGGCGGGGCGACGGTCTACGCGACCGCGACGGAGCGGCTTGACACCGTTCAGACGGCGCAGCTCTGCGGCCAGATGTTCATGGACGCTACCGGCGCCGACGCCGCGCTCATCTCCTATAACGTCTACTATCCCGAAGTTCACGCCCTGTGGGAGAACTCCACCGGCGCGAACGGCGCCGTCCTTCCCGGCGGCATGACCGATGAATATATCACCATCTTCCTGCCCACCGGCTGGTACGGTACGCTCAAAACTTGGACAGCCACCGGCAAAGAGATCGCCGAGATGGCCGCCGCGGGCACCGATACGCGTGACACGGGCGTGAGATATCCCTATGTCTATATGAGCGCCGACGGTCAGCCGCTGGCCGAGGACGAGACCTATACGGTCGTGATCTGCGGTTACGACAAGGGCGCCGAAGAAATTTATTCGCTGACGGACACCGGCATTGTCGGTCTGGACGCCGCCAAGGCCTACCTGGAAAAGGTCGGCGAAGTTTCCTCCGCGACGCTTGACGAGTCCCTCGTCCTGAGCAAGGGATTTTCGGAAGACTAAGACAGGAACTTAATGGAACAAACGAACGAAAAGGCCGTCAAGCTCAAGCTCAGCCCCCACGTGATCATCATCTGCGCGGTGGCCTTGGTATTGGTGATTGCCGCGGCCCTCTTCATCAACGGGCAGATGACGGAACTCCTCTATGAGGAGTCCGTCAGCCAGCTGCAGGAGATCTCCACCCAGCTTTTCGAGAAGCTGGGTGTGCAGATCGAGATCCAGTGGGACTACCTTGAGAAGTTCAAGGCGGTGCTTCAGGAGCGCGGTGAGGTGACGAGGGAAGAGCTGACGGATGTGATCATCCATTATGAGGAGGACCTCGGCCCCGTCGGCACGAAGATCTACTTCCGCGCCCTGGATGAGGACGGCCATTACTATACCGATGAGGGACGGCAGGGCTATTGGAACGGCCTCGACCGCATCACCGGCGTCGAGCGGCAGAGCATCCTGCTCACGAACTGGTTCGACACCGATACCTTCATGGCCTTCATTCTGAAGATGCCGGAAGGCGTCTCGGTTGACGGCAAAGAGATCACGTACCTCATCCTCCTGCGCACCATGGAGGACATGCAGCCGTTCTTCCACTCCTCCGCCTTTGCCAATCGGAACGTGGCCTACATCATCGACTATGACGGCTACGTGCTCAACGCGGACGGGCAGCTCGACGGGATCGACTTCAAGGGGACGAATATCAACCACTCCATGGCGGAGCTGACCTTCCCGCATATGGGCAGCTTCGACGCCATCCTTGAGGCGGGCTATCCCTCCGGGACGATCACCACCGACGTGATGATTGACGGGAAGCAGTTCTACATCGTCTATGACCGGCTGCCGGATTACGACTGGGCGGCGCTGCTCTTCATGAACAGCGCGGACGTTGCCGTCAGCGCGAGATCGATGCTGAACAACATGCTGCGCATCTTCGCGGTCATCACCGTCGGCATTATCGTTGTGATGATCGTTGTTTCAAACTTCATCATGCGCGCCGACCGCGATAAACAGGTGATCGATGCGCAAATGAAGCAGCAGGTCCGGCTGCAGGAGCTCAATGCGGTTCTTGAGAAAGAGCGGGAGCGCGCGGACGCGGCGACGGAAGAGGCAATTGCCGCCACCAAGGCGAAGAGCCAATTCCTTTCTTCCATGTCGCATGACATCCGTACGCCGATGAACGCCATTCTCGGCATCGCGAACCTGATCGAGCACGACGTGGATCAGCCGGAGAAGCAGCGTTATTACATCAAGAAGCTGCAGAAGTCGGGCACCTACATGCTCGGCCTGATCAACGACATTCTGGACATGAGCAAGATCGAGTCCGGCGACGTTCACATCAACCTCGAGCCGGTCAAGCTCGCCGAACAGGTGGGCCAGATCGAGAGCATCATCCGCTCCCAGTCCAATGAGAAGCGGCAGGAGCTCACCGTCCGCGTGCATCAGCTGCGGCATGAATACCTGATCGGCGACAGCATCCGCCTGCGCCAGATCTACCTGAACCTGCTGACGAACGCGGTCAAATACACGCCCGCCGGCGGTGAGATCAGCTTCGAGATCGCCGAGCTGCCCTCCGATGACCCGACGAAGGCCGTGATCAAGACCTCCGTCATCGACAACGGTTACGGCATGAAGCCCGAGTTCCTGCAGAAGATCTTCGTCCCGTTCACCCGTGAACAGAGCACGACCATCAACAAGATCCAAGGCACCGGCCTCGGCATGGCCATTACCAAGAGCCTCGTGGACCTGATGGGCGGCACCATCACGGTGGAATCCGAATACGGCAAAGGCAGCCGCTTCGACGTGACGATCCCGCTGACGATTGACGAAGCCGCCGAGCACAGCGCCGGCATTGACAGCGTCCTGCTCGTCTCCGCCGATGAAGACCTGACGGACAACGTCCGCGCCGCCCTCAGCGATACCTCCGTGTCCCTGAGCACCGCGGCCACCACCGACGAAGCGATTGAAGTTCTGAAGAGCGGCAATACGCCCGACGCGGTCCTCCTCGCGGGCTTCATTGACACCGGCACGCTGACCGCCACCGTCCGCAAGCTGCGCGAGGTCTCCAAAGCCGGCGAGATGTTCTTCTGCTGCGACTA
The DNA here is from genome assembly GCA_963600285.1 of Anaerovoracaceae bacterium. GTDB lineage: Bacteria > Chloroflexota > Anaerolineae > Anaerolineales > Anaerolineaceae > Flexilinea. Next base: position 501 of record CAVCBG010000031.1, on the reverse strand, counting down.
CGTGAACCAGAACGACGCCTACGACGTCCTCGTCAGCAGCGGCGTCGACAGCCTCATTGCCCGACCGTTCTTCTTCGAGAACCTGAAGTTAGCGGTTGAGCATTCACGCCGCAAGGAACACACCAAGGTCAAGTCCACGGTCGTCTCCCCGCTGAAGGGCAAGCGCTTCCTCTGCGCCGAGGATAACGACCTCAACGCCGAAATTCTCGAAGCCCTGATGACCCTCCACGGCGCTTCCTGCGTGATCTGCCCGGACGGCGCGGTGCTGGTGAAGAAATTCGCCTCCGTCCAACCCGGCGACTACGATGCCATTCTCATGGACGTGCAGATGCCGAACATGAACGGTCTCGAGGCGGCGAAGGTCATCCGCAAGAGCGAGAACCCGCTCGGGAAGACGATCCCCATCATCGCCATGACGGCGAACGCCTTCAGCTCCGACGTTCAAGACTGCCTCAACGCCGGCATGGACGCCCACCTCTCCAAACCCCTCGACATCACCGC
>CAVCBG010000030.1:0-9870 GCA_963600285.1 Anaerovoracaceae bacterium | reverse complement strand
TTGACCGGGACGTCCGCGGAGATCTGTTTGCGGGCAGAGCTGCCTTCGTACAGGATCTCCCCGCCCTGAATCACGGCATAGTAAGCGCCGTCCCCGATGCGTTCAGGCTCGGACAGGCCGGCGTCCGCGAACGCCGCCGCCAGGTCATCCGGGAGCGGGGTCCGCTCTTCTTCGGGGAGCGTGCCGCCCATCAAGACCAGCGTCAGCAGATTCGGATCCGAGGATGCTTCGAGATGCGGGACGAGGCTGTCACTCTCGGAGAGCTCCGTCAGCGCGTGGTAATGCGCGGAGGCTTGATCCCAGCTCGCGTACGCCGCGTCGCCGCGGTGATCGGGCAGATCGTAATTCTCGGCGAGGTAATCCGCGAGGTACTCCGAGACCTTCCGCGAACCGTTGACATTCAGGTGGCCGCTGTCCGCGAGGTCGGTGGCGAAGTCGATATCGATCTCATCATAAAGATGGTTGAAATCCACGAACGGCACGCCGTATTCGGCGGCGATTTCCGCGATGTAATTCAGCTGTTCATAGGTTTCCTGACTCTCCACCACGGGCGTCTTGATCAGCAGCAGCGGCAGGTCGTTGTCACGGCAGAATTCAATGAAGTCCCGCAGCACCGCCTCCATGTCGGGCGGGAGCTCGTGCGTGGAGTCCCAGACCTGTTCGGGGCGGTCGTACGAGATGATGTTCGTGGTGAAGTTGTAGCCCTTCGTCGGGTGCGTTTTATCGCTCGTGAAGTAATGAAAGTCGTCCCAGGTCAGTCCGCCCTGCTGCAGACGGGAATGGCTCATGATGATCGGGAAGAGGATCTCCCCCTTCTCGGTGATCATGTCCGACTCCAGCACACCTTTGATCTTCTCAAGGGAGAGCGGCACCGGGTCGAGGGCGAGGTGCGTCATGTTCGTGCCCTGCTCGGTCTTCAGCACCGGACGGGCGAAGTTCGTCGCCATCAGGACATCCAGGACGATCAGCTTCGGCGACTGCTTCTTCAGCGCGTACTGCAGCAGCAGTTTGGAAGCCCACAGCGGCTGCTGATGGGTGGTCAGGTTGTAACCGGAGATGCCGGCCTCGTCCCAGATCACGGAGGGATTGATGCCGTAGAAAATATGGCTGGCGCCGACAAAGAAGACGTCGATCTGTTCCGGCTCTTCATAGGCAATGTTCTTCGCGGTGCCGAAGTGCTGTTTCTCAAAAAGCAGCGTGGTCGCGAAGTGATACAGCCCGACAAGAACAGCGGCGAAGAGGATCGTGCAGATGATTTTTTTCTTCATTGGCCTGCCTCAGAACTGTAAATAAACGAAGTTGCCGGCGTCGAAGCCCGGGCCGTAAATACCGAAGAGAACGACCGCCGCGATTCCCGCGAGGATCAGCGTCCAGCGGACGGCGAGCGGCTGCGCCTCGATCCGTGTACGCAGCGAAGTTCCGCCGCGCTGCAGGAACGAAACGACGAACTGCGTTCCGAGGGCCAGCATCGCGAGCAGGAAGTTCGCGCGGTCGAGCCCGTACTCAAAGATCGCGCCGTTGAAGAGCTTATACGCGTTCAGGTACCGCAGCCCGCCGAAGAACTCCCGCGCCTGGGTGATGGAATCCGCGCGGAAGACGACCACCGTCAGCGCGAACAGCGTCATCACATACACCGACTGCACGCATTTCCAGCCGGCGGAGCTGTCGTCGAATTTCAGCCAAGCGCGGATCTTGCGGTAGAGCGGGGTCAGCAGATTCTCAATGATCAGGATCAAGCCGTTCAGCCCGCCCCAAACGAGGTAGGTCCAGTTCGCCCCGTGCCAGAGGCCGGAGACGAGGAAGATGATCATGATATTGATGTAGCGGCGGATGCGTCCGCGGCGGCTGCCGCCGAGGGGAATGTAAAGATACGAGATGAACCAGCGCGACAGCGAGACGTGCCAGCGCTTCCACAATTCGGTGATGTTATCCGAGAAGAACGGGCGGACGAAGTTCGTCGTCAGTCTGAAGCCGAGGACTTCCGCCGCGCCCTGCGCCAGGTTGGAATAGCCGGCGAAGTCCGCGTAAATTTGGAAGATGTTGAAGAACATCGCGATGACGTTGACGACGCCGCCGTAGCGGTAGATCTGCGGGTCGCCGAAGACGGTATTGACATAGATGGCGACGCGGTCCGCGATGACGAGCTTCTGGAAGTAGCCCCAGAGCATCAGCCACAGCCCGCGCTTCACGCGGTCGTAATCGAAGGTATGCTCCTCGGAGAACTGCGCGAGCAGGTCTTTGGAGCGGTCAATCGGGCCGGCGAGGAGCTGCGGGAAGAAGGAGACGAAGAGCGCGTAGCGGAAGGGATTGCGTTCCACCGCCACATCCCCGCGGTAAACGTCCATCGTGTACGAGACTGCCTTCAGGATGTAAAACGAGATGCCGACCGGCAGCAGCAATTCCAGCTGAACGGTGACGGTGCCGAGATGCAATACGCGCAGCACTCTGTTCAGGAAGTCCAAGCCGAAGTCGAAATACTTGAAAAGGAAGAGCACGCCGAGGTTGAGCACCAAGCTCACGGCGACCCAAAGCTTCTTGAGCGTCTTCTCGTTCGGTTTCCCGGCGCAGTTCGAAATCAGCAGGCCGCTCAGCCAGGAGACGAGCGTCGTCCCCGCGAGCAGGAGCGCGTATTTCGCGTTCCAGCACATGTAATAGTAATACGAGGCGATGAGCAGCCAGACCCAGCGCGCTTTCTTCGGGATCAGGAAATAGATCAAGACCACGATCGGGAAGAAGAGGAGAAAGTGCAGCGAGTTGAAAAGCATGGGGCGTTATCCTGCCTGTTCGCGGACGGGGTTCGAAAGCTCGCCGATGCCGTCGATCTGCGAGAGGATGATGTCGCCGGGCGAAAGCAAAGCGGACCCCGCCGGCGTTCCGGTGAGGATCACGTCGCCCGGGTTGAGCGTCATAAACGAGGAGATGAAGGCGATGAGGTTCTGCACGGGGAAGAGCATGTCGCGGGTGGAAGCCATCTGCCGGAGCTCGCCGTTCACGCGGCAGGTCAGCAGGGCGTCCGCCGGTTCGAAGTCGGTCTCGATGACCGGTCCCAGCGGGCAGAAGCTGTCAAAGCCCTTCGCCCGGGTCCAAGTCTCATCGGACATTTGCAGGTCGCGGGCGGTGATGTCATTGGCGATGGTGTAGCCGTAGATGAAGTCGAAGGCGTTCTCCGGCAGCACGGCGCGCGCCGTTTTGCCGATGACGACAGCGAGTTCGCATTCCTGCTCGACCTGTTTGGAGATCAGCGGCAGGACGACGGGATCGTTCATGCCGATGACGGTGTTATTCGGTTTGACAAAGATAGACGGGATATCCGAAAGAGCGCGGTCGAATTCCCGCGCCTGATCAAGGTAGTTCCATTCGCAGCCGACGATCTTGCCCGGCACGATCGGGGGCAGCAGCCGCGCCGTGTGGACGGGATGGGAGGCTTCATGCCGGCGGAACTCGCCGAAGATGTCCCCTTCAATCTCGCCGATGAGGTCGCCGTACAGCCAGCCGGTTTTGACGGTCGGGTCTCCGCTTTCCTGATAACGGACGATCTGCATGCTTTAGAACCAGTCTTTTTTGTTGAAGACCCAGACCGCGAGCGCCACGCAGCCGATGATCACGCCGAGGATGACGAGGTGCGCCGTGTCGCCGGTCTCAATCGCGTCCGGCCAGTTGACGTTCATGCCCATGAAGCCGGTGATGATATTCGGGATTTCCAGGATGATGGTGACGGAGGCCAGCATCTTCATGACGATGTTCATGTTGTTATTGATGATCGACGCGAAGAAGTCCATCAGCCCGACAAGAATGTCGTTATTGATGTTGGTCATGTCAATGGCCTGTTTGTTCTCGGTGATGACATCTTCCAACAGGTCCTCATCCTCCTCGAACTTCTTGAAGCCGCTGAGGCGGGCGAGGCGGACGAATACCAATTCATTCTGTTTCAAAGCCTGGGAAATGTAGAGGTAGCTTTTCTGACATTTGAAGAGCTGCATCAGGCGGAGATTCGTCAGCGTGTCGCTGAGCTTGTCTTCAAGGTCATCGGTCATGCGGCTGATCTCACGGACGCAGTCCAGGTAGCGGGTCGTGAACGCCATCAGCAGGCGCAGGGTGAAACGGTAGCGCTTCGTGGTGGAAAGCTTCGAGACCTTCCCCGCGCCGAAGTTCTGGATCACAGTCGTTTCCTGGGAGCAGATGGTGACGATGTATTTCTCGGCGAGGATGATGCCGAGCGGGACGGTGCCGTAAGGGATATCGGAATCCTGGCCGTGCTTCGTGGCGACGCGGATAATGATGAGGATGGTGCCGTCATCTTCTTCTTCAATACGCGGACGTTCATCCACATCCAACGGATAGGTGATGAAATCCTGCGGAATTCCGAGCGCCGCGACGCTTTCAATTTCCTGCTGTGAAGGGCTGACCAGATTGATCCACGAGTTCGGGACGAATTCATCGATTCGCTGCAGATCTAATTCCTGATTTTTGAAGATTTCCAACATAGCCGCCTCCAACAGGTTGAGAATTTCGATATAAAAACCGAATAGATTATACCACAAAATGAAAGGCGCGAACTTGCGGATATGAATGCCGTCATTTAAAGAAGAAAGAGGACAGGGAGTTGAATCCTGTCCTCTCTCGTTTCGGAAATTCACGGGGGCGATTAACCGCCGAGGTAAGCCTTCTTGATCACCGGGGAGGCCATCAGTTCCGCGCCGGTGCCTTCGGCGACGATCTTGCCGGTCTCGAGCACGTAGCCGCGGTTCGCGACGGAGAGCGCGGCGGCCGCGTTCTGCTCAACAAGCAGAATGGTCGCGCCGTCGTTGTGCAGGGCTTTGATGATGTCAAAGATCTGCTCCACCAGGATCGGGGCGAGGCCCATGGACGGTTCATCGAGCATGATCATCTTCGGGTGGCTCATCAGCGCGCGGCCCATGGCGAGCATCTGCTGTTCACCGCCGGAGAGCGTACCGCCGATCTGGTGGCGGCGTTCCTTCAGGCGCGGGAAGAGTTCGAAGACGCGTTCCTTCTCCTCGTCAAGGTTGATATCCTTGGCGATGAAGGCACCCATCTCGAGGTTCTCTTCAACCGTCATCTGCAGGAAGATGCGGCGTCCTTCCGGGCACATCACCAGACCGCGTTCCACGATCTTGTGCGGAGGGATCTTGGCGAGGTTCGCGCCGCGGAAGAAGATGTTGCCGCCGCGCGGATGCATCAGCCCGGCGATGGTGTTCAGCGTGGTGGACTTGCCCGCGCCGTTCGCGCCGATCAGGGTCACGATCTCGTTTTCCTCCACGTGGAAGGAGATGCCTTTGATGGCGTGGATGCTGCCGTAATAGACATGAATATTCTCAACATTCAAAATCGTGTCCATGCTTATGCCTCCGTATTGTGCTTGCCGAGATAGGCTTCGATGACGGTCTCGTTGTTCTGGATATCGGCCGGGGTGCCCTTGGCGATGACCTTGCCGAAGTTCAGCACGCAGATACTTTCGCAGATGTTCATGACGAGGTTCATGTCATGCTCAATGAGCAGAATGGCGATCTGGAAGGTGTCGCGGATCTTGGAGATGTTCTTCATCAGGTCTTCGGTTTCGGACGGGTTCATACCGGCGGCCGGTTCATCCAGGAGCAGCAGGCACGGGTTCGTGGCCAGCGCGCGCAGGATCTCCAGACGGCGCTGAGCGCCGTAAGGCAGGGAGCCGGAGCGGACGTCCGCCATCTTCTCCATATTGAAGATGTGCAGCAGTTCCATGGCGCGTTCGTGGGCCTTGCGTTCCTCTTTGCGGTAGCGGGGCAGGCGCAGGAAGCTCTCGACCAAGCCGTACTTGATGGAGGTGTCCATCGCGACCTTGATGTTCTCTTCAACGGTCAGGTTGGAGAACAGGCGGATGTTCTGGAAGGTACGGGCGATGCCGGCGTGGTTGACCTGCTCGATGGTCATATTGATGGTGTCCTTGCCCTTCAGCAATGTCGTGCCGTGGGTCGGGGTGTAGACCTTCGTCAGCAGGTTGAAGACGGTCGTCTTCCCCGCGCCGTTCGGGCCGATCAAGCCGCAGATTTCGGTCGGGCTGAGGGTGAGGTTCAGTTCCTCAACGGCCTGCAGGCCGCCGAAGGAAATCCCCAAATGTTTGCATTCCAGCACGGGCTGCTTGCCCACATCGCGGGCAGGAATATGAGAATCGGAAGGGATCGTTACAAGCTTATTCATGCGCGGCCTCCTCTTCGTCGTCCTTCTTCGCGGTGAGCGAGCTGAAGAAATTCTTCGCGCCCGGAGCGTTCGTGGCGAGCATGATCAGGATCAGAACAATGGCGTAAATCAACATACGGTAAGTCGCGAAGGCGCGGAGCAGTTCCGGCAGGATCGTCAGCAGCGCGGCGGAGATGATGGAACCGGTCATGTTGCCCAGGCCGCCGAGAACGACAAACACCAGGATCAAAATGGATTGGTTGAAGTCGAATTTGTTGGCGACGACCGTTGAATAGTTCATGGCGTAGAGCGCGCCGGCGGCACCGGCGAGCGCGGCGGAGATGATGAACGCGGTCATCTTGTAGCGGGTGACGTTGATGCCGACGGATTCCGCGGCGATGAAGTTATCGCGGATGGCCATAATGGCACGGCCGTAGCGGCTTTCCACGAGGTGATAGACGATCAGCAGCGCGATCAGGATCAGAATGAAGCCGCCGGTGAAGTTGGATATCTTTTTGATCTTCCCGATGCCCATGGCACCTTCAATGACCATCTTCCCGCCTTCCTCGAGGTTGATGCCCTTATCGGACAAGAGACGCATATGGATGCCGTACTTGTCAAAACCGAGGTAGAGGTTGTTGATGAGGACCTTGATGATCTCACCGAAGGCGAGCGTCACGATGGCGAGGTAGTCGCCCTTCAGACGAAGGACCGGGATGCCGATGATGAAGCCCGCGATGCCGCCGAAGATCGCGCCGACGAGCATGCTGATGCCCAGACGGACGCCGGTGTTGGCGATTTTATCCGCGAGCATGAAGGAAGCGGTAACGCCGGAGAAGGCGCCGACGCTCATGAAGCCCGCGTGGCCGAGGCTCAGTTCGCCGAGAATACCGACGGTCAGGTTCAGGGAGATCGCCATGACGACGTACGCGGTGATCGGCACGAGCATACCTTTCATGGTGGAGTTCATCTTCCCCGCGGAAACCAGGAACTGGCAGATCGCGTAAGCAACGATCACAAGCGCGAAGGAAACATATTTTTGGGATATCTTCTTTTTCATTTCCATGCCTCCATCAAACCTTTTCGGGCGTAATCTTGCCGAGCAGGCCGGCAGGGCGGAACAGCAGAACGATGATCAGCACGGAGAACACGATCGCGTCGGAAAGCTGGGTCGAGATGTAAGCTTTCGCCATGGTCTCAATGATCCCCAAGAGCAGACCGCCGACGAACGCGCCGGGAATGGAGCCGATCCCGCCGAATACCGCGGCGGTGAAGGCCTTGATGCCCGGCATGGAGCCGGTGGTCGGGACCAGGTTCGGGTAAGCGGAGCAGAGCAGGACGCCCGCGATGGCCGCCAGACCGGAGCCGATGGCGAAGGTGATGGAGATCGTGCGGTTGACGTCAATACCCATCAGCTGGGCCGCGCCCTTATCCTCGGCGCAGGCACGCATTGCTTTCCCCATCTTCGTGTTGCCGGTGAACCAAGTCAGGGCGAACATAATGATCAGGCAGAGGGCGATCGTCAGCAGCGTTACGTATGAAATCGTCAGGCCGCCGATGGAGAGCTTCCCGTTGCCGACAATGGAGGGGAAGACCTTCGGGCTGGAGGACCAGAGCAGCAGCGCGGCGTTCTGCAGGAAGTAGCTGACGCCGATCGCGGTGATCAATACCGCCAGGGACGGGGCCGCGCGCAGCGGTTTGTACGCCAGGCGCTCAATCACAATGCCGAGGACGGTGCAGACGATGATCGCGAGAATGACGCCGACAACCGGAGGCAGATTATATCTGGCTACCGCAAAAAAGCAGATGTAACCGCCCACCATGATCACGTCGCCATGGGCAAAGTTCAACATCTTCGCGATGCCGTAAACCATGGTGTAGCCCAACGCGATAATGGCGTAGATGCTTCCCAGGCTCAGGCCGCTGATCAAAAAAGATAAGAATTGCATAGGCTTTACCTCTTTGTTGAATTTCCGATACTTACGGACACGTGAAAACGGAGCCTTCCCGCGTCCGTAAATATCGGAATCGAGGGGAGAGGATCCTCTCCCCTCGGTTTCCGTATCTATTACATCTTAGTCAAGACCGACGTAAGCGCCGTCTTTGATGACCATACCCTTCGGGCTCTTGGAGACCGCGCCGTCGGTGCCCCAGGTCATGTCGGAACCGGTCACACCCTGGAAGGTCATGGTGGTGAACTGCTCGACCATCAGGTCGTTGAGCTCTTCAGCGCTCATATCGGTGGTGGCGCCGGAAGCTTCCAAAGCCTGAGCGATGGCGTAAACGCAGTCATAAGCGTCGGCAGCGAACTGGTTCGGGATCTCACCGTAGAGTTCCTTGTACTTCGCGACGAAGTTGGCGGTCTTCTCATCGGAGGAGTCAGCGTTGAACGGGGTCAGGAGGATAACGCCTTCAGCCAGAGCGGGGTCGAAACCTTCCATGGTGAGGATGCCGTCCATGCCGTCAACACCGAACCAAGTCGGGGCGTAACCCGCGGCGTTGGCCTGAGCGAAGATCAGGGAAGCCGGCTGGTAGTACATCGGCAGGAAGACGAGGTCCGCGCCGTTGGTCTGGCAGTCGGAGATCTGAACGGAGAAGTCGGTGTCGTTGCCGTCATTGAAAGTGGTGTCGGAAACGATCTCGAGGCCGAGCTCTTCAGCCTTCGCGGTGAAGGTGTCATGAATACCCTTGGAGTAGACATCGTCGTTCTTCCAGATGATGCCGACCTTGGTGCCGAGGCCCTTTTCGGAGATGTACTGCGCGGAGGCGGAACCCTGGTTCGGGTCGGTGAAGCACATCTGGAACACGTTGTCCTTGTCCTCAATCACAGCGGTGGAGGAAGCGGACGGGGTCAGGGCGAAGATGCGGTCTTCCATATTCAGTTCGGCGGTAGCTTCGCACGGTTTGGAGGTAACGGAGCCGAGGGAGACCTGCATGCCCCAGTCCTTCAGGGTGTTGTAAGCGTTCACGGCCTTTTCGGCATCGTGGGTGTCGTCTTCATAGCGGAGTTCGAGCTGAACGCCGCCCTGGGCGTTGACCTCAGCCAGAGCGATTTCAGCACCGTTCTTCACGGCGTTACCGTAGATCGCGGCGCCGCCGGTCAACGGAGCGGTTCCGCCGACTTTGAAAGCGTCCTGCGCGAAAGCGGCAGTGAAGCACATGGCCATCATGGCAGCGACAATCATAACAACAAATAATTTCTTCATGAGAATAACTCCTTTGCGTTATTTCGGCGGTTCGTTTTTCGAAGCCGGCCGTTTTTTACTCGTTCATAAAAAAAAGGCCCTGCTGAAGTGCAGGACCCTTTTTGAACTCTCGTCGTTGGTTAGCTCTGCCTTCAGGCGTTTCGTTGTTTCGTAATAATAATGCCCCCAAGGAGGAGGATGCTGATTACGATGACAACAGAAATGCTGATAATGCCGTCAAGGACGGTGAAAGCAGAAACCAAAACAGCCATCATGAACATGATGGCCGTTTTCACACTCGCAATATCCCGGAAGCAGGCAGCGGAGCAAGCAGATTCATTCTGATTGGCAGTGAATGCGTAAGTCATCTGATTCTGCATATTGTCCCTCCTGTGATGTCTGAACTTCCGTAAGATGGTTTGAATTATATGGCAAACGAAAATGAAGTCAATGCCGAAATTTGAAATTTGTGATTAATTTCGATGTGATATTCATCACTGTATTTAATCATATG
>CAVCBG010000029.1:0-9871 GCA_963600285.1 Anaerovoracaceae bacterium | reverse complement strand
GTCAACAAGGATGTTGAAGACCTGACCGTTGAAATTGAATTCTATTGATTTCGGATTATAATAAAGCATAATCTCGTCAATAGGAAGCGGTTATGCGGATCCTCTCACAAACATTTACAGATCCCGGCGGTCGTACTCCGAATGAAGACGCCGCCGGTTTTTATTCCAACGGTGACTTCCGGGCGTGGATCGCCGCGGACGGCCTCGGCGGGCACGCCGACGGTGAAGTCGCGTCTGCCTGCGCGGCGGAGACCTTGGAAGAGATCATGAGCGGATGCACCGCTGTCAATGAGGAATTCGTCCGCGATTCGATGCGGGAGCTGAACGCGGCCGTGAGCCGTCTGAACGGACCGCTGACCACGGCGGTGTGCGCCTTCACGGACGGGAAGACGCTGTGGTACGCCAACAACGGCGACTCGCGTCTCTACTTCCTGCGCAAGAACAAGATCACCCACCGCACGAACGACCACAGTTTGGCGTATCTGGCTTACCGCAAGGACGTCATCACTTACGAGGATATCCCCACCCATCCCGGGCAGAGCCGGCTGCTGCATTCGCTCGGCTCGGATTTTGAGTTCGCGGGGGAGTTCTACGACCCGATCCCGCTCGAACCGGGCGACGCCTTCCTGCTGTGCACGGACGGTTTCTGGGAGCTGATCAAGGACGCGGAAATCGAGCGTTCCCTGCGCATCTCCGACGAACCCGATGCGTGGCTCGACCTGATGCTGTCATTCGTGCGCCAGCGCCTGAAGGACCGCTCCGATAACTATACCGCCGCCATCGGGATGGTTGTTCATTAATTTCCGAAGTAACGATTGAAATATTCCGGCAGCTGCGACTGCCAGTACGCCGTGTCATGCGTACCCGGACGGACGACGAAGTCATACGTCAGCCCGGCGTAAGTGAGCTGCTCCGCGGCTTTGTTCGCGTCCATGCGGTAGTAATCCTCACCGCCGATATCCATGAAGATGCGCGGCGTCGTCTCGGGCGTCAGGTCCTGCGCGATGTAATACAGCGTCTGGTCGTCGAATGGCGTCCCCGGCGCGGAGTGCATCCCGAGGGTCGCGAAGGTCTCCGGGTTCTCAAAAGCAAGCTTTTCCGCCCACAGCGCGCCGCGGGAGATGCCGCCGATGGCGCGGCCTTCACGCGTGGCGTCGGTGTTGTAATGGCTGTCGACGAAGGGGATCACCGTCTCGAGGATGGCGTTCCCGAACTCGGAAATGCTCATGGCCAGCAGGAAATTGTCCTCCTGCGGCACGACCGTCAGGAACAGCGGCAGCTCGTATTCGTCAATGGCTTCCGCCATGCGCTCGGCGAGCCCCATCTCCTCCCAGACCTCAATGCCCATGTCCTGCCCGTGCAGGAGGTACAGGACCGGGTAGCCGCCGATGATCCGCTCATCCATGCAGGCAGGGACGTAGACGTCGAATTGAATGTCCTCATTCAGGGCTTCGGAAAAGATCTCGTAATGCTCCACGGTGACCGGGCTCTCTCCGCAGCTTTCCGCGGAACAGTTCCCGACGAGCGCGATGAGGAGCAGGAATACAAAGAATAACTTACGCATATCCTCTATTTTATGACAATTTTTGCTTCCGTCCCACGATATCCGTCGATAATCCGTATTTTGAGTATAATTGTGGGTAAAGATTGAATATAACAGCGAAGGAGAACGATTCATGGCTGACGAAAAAGAAAAACATGGTGTAAATATTGAAGTATCCGAGGATAATACCACCGAAGCCCCGAACGATGTGTTTGAAAACGCTGAGCTCAAGTTCCCGTGCGAGTTTCCGCTCTCTGTCATGGGCTTGAACGTCCCCGAATATAAAGACGTGATCTTCGGCATCATCAAGAAGCATGTCCCGGAAGTCACGGAGAAGATGATCGAAGTCGTCTACAGCTCCAACAAAAAATACTGCTCGGTGAAGACCCGTTTCACGGCGCAGTCCCGCGAGCAGATGGACGCGCTTTACAAAGAGCTGACAGCCAATAAGCTGACGAAGTGGGTGCTGTAATGCCGTATCTGCCGAGCAAAGTCAGCAGACGCGATTTTCTGAAGTATGTGTCCGCGGGTCTGGGCGCGCTCGCTTTCCGTCCCTTCTATCAGGAAGCGGAGACCCTGACCCCGCGCGTAGTCTCGGACGGGGCCGGCAAGGTCATCCGCATTACGACGGATAACGTCAGCGTCTATAAAGAGCCGTGGGATGAAAGCGCGATCCTTTATCAGGCGTACCGCAACGACCTGCTGAATGTCTATTACGTCGTCACTTCCGAACACGGCCCGGGTTACAACCCGAAGTGGTACCGCGTTTGGGGCGGCTATGTTCACTCCGCCTATACACAGGTCGTGGAAACGCACCTCAACGAAGTGGATTACTCCGTCATCAATACGCCGCTGCCCGGACGCCTGGCGGAGGTCACGGTCCCCTTCACGCAGTCCCGCATGAACCGCACCGGCAAGGAATGGGAAGACGTCTTCATGCTCTATTACCAGTCCGTGTATTGGGTCGTCGGCCTGATCGACGGTCCGGACGGGCGTCCGTGGTACCGCATCAAGGACTCGACCTACGATTACGACACGCTGGATTACTACGTCCCGGCGGAGCATATGCGGATCATCCCTTATTCCGAAATGGAAGCGATCTCGCCGGATATCCCCGTGGGGGATAAACGCATCGACGTCTCGATCTCCAAGCAGGAGATGACCTGCTACGAGTACGATGAACCGGTGATGACGGTCAAAGTCTCAACCGGCTCCCCGAGCCAGAAGCGCGAAGGCGTGACGCCGACCTCAACCCCGACCGGCGATTACAACATTATGAACAAGGTGCCGTCGCATCACATGGGCGAAGGTCAGATCACCTCCGACCTCTCCGCGTATGAGCTCCCCGGCGTGCCCTGGGTCTGCTACTTCATCGCGGAGACCGGCGTGGCCTTCCACGGTACGTATTGGCATGACAACTACGGCATGACGATGAGCCACGGCTGCGTCAATATGCCCACCGACAAGGCGAAGTGGCTTTTCCGCTGGGCGAAACCGGCGATTTATAATGTGGAAGAGATGAAGCGGGAGAATATCGGGTTCGGGACCGCGGTCCACGTTCACTAATCAACGAACTCAATGAATGCCTGATTCGCGACGGGTACTTTGGCCGGGTCGAGTGTGACCCGCCCGGAAGCGTCCGTGAGGATCAGGCGTTTTTGATTTAAATGCCGCAGCTCGCGGTGGAAGACTTCATGCATGTCCTCGCCGAAGCGTTCCTCGAAGCGTTCGGGGGTGATGCCTTCGTGCAGCATGCGCAGGCCGAGCATCATCACGTCCTGCGTTTCCGTGCGGCGGTCCTGCGGAAGGCGCTCCGCCGCGGCGGGGAAGCGTCCGGAATTGTCACGCACCGCGGCAATGTAGTCCGCGATCCCCGCGGTGTTGCGGATCCGTTCGCGGTCGATCCATCCGTGAGCGCCGGCGCCGAAGCCGTAATACGGCGCGACGAGCCAATACTGCTTGTTGTGGCGGCTCTCGTACCGCGGCTCGCGTGCCCAGTTGGAGATCTCGTAATGGTCGAAGCCGTTCGCCTCCAAGAACCGCGCCGCGAATTCATACATGGAGACGGTGAGGTCGTCCGTGGGCAGCGTCAGCTTGCCGGCGGCGAGCTGACGGAAGAGGGCGCTGCCTTCCTCGACGTTCAGCGCGTACATGGAGATGTGCTCGATGCCGAAGGAGCAGGCCGTCCGCAGGGAGTGTTCCCAGCTTTCAAGCGTCTGCGTCGGGTAGCCGTAAATCAGGTCCAGGCTGATGTTCGCGAATCCCGCCGCCCGCAGGGTACGGACCGCTTCGCCGACCTGTTCGGGCGTGTGGCGGCGTCCCATCAATTTGAGCTCATCGGGGTCCGCGGACTGCATGCCGAGGCTGACGCGGTTGACGCCCGTCCCGCGCAGCCCCTCCGCGTACGCCGCGGTCACGTCGCAGGGATTCAGCTCGAAGGTGACCTCCGCGTCGTCCGTGAGGCGGAAGACCTCCCGCAGCGCGTCCATCACGGCGGAAACTTCATCCACCGGCAGCCGCGAAGGCGTGCCTCCGCCGAAATAAACCGAATGAATCGGCTCCGTTTCGAGCCCGCGCTGACGGTTGATCTCCTCCCGCAGCGCCGCGCAGTAATCCGGCAGCAGCCGTTCCTTGCCGGCGTAGGTATTGAAATCGCAGTAGAAACAGCGGGCTTTGCAGAAGGGGATGTGAATGTAGACGGACGCGTTCATATTTTGAATTATAGTTGATGACATATGAAATTCCGGCATAGGATGTGAAATCGCGAAAAAATGTTATAATGGGTTTCTATAAGGGGAAACTCGCATGGCAAACGAATCAAACCAACAACCGAAAACGAAAATCTGTCCGACTTGCGGCACTCGAATGAACGAATCCGCGACCCGCTGCCTGGTCTGCGGGCGTGTCTTCGCGAGTGAGCCCGCGCCTGTCCAGAACAGCCGCGGCCGCGGCGGTCAGAATGACGAAGAAAAAATCGAAAAGCCGCGCATCAAGAACGTCTCCGTCAGCATTCCGCTGGCGATCGGTCTTGTGCTGCTGCTGGTCGGGATGGGTGCCGCGGTGGCCTTTGTTCTGCTGCAGCAGATGGGCCGCGTCGTTGAACCGACCGCCCTGCCGACCGAGACGTACACGCCGACCGTGACGCTTGAACCCTCGGCGACGTTCACCCCGACGCTCGAGATGACCGCGACGCCGTTGGAACCGATCGAATACACCGTGAAGGACGGCGACCTCTGCGCCTCCATCGCGGCGCTCTTCGATGTCTCGGTTTCCAGCATCGTGCTGCAGAACAACCTTTCCGCGGACTGCTACCTCTCCCCGGGCCAGCAGCTGCTGATCCCGCAGCCGACGACCACGCCGACCCCGGAACCGACCGGCACGCTGACCGGCGCTCAGGCGACTTTGGAAGCCTGCGGCTCCTATGACCATGTCGTCTCCAGCACGGATACGCTCTTCGGCATCGCGCTGAACTACGGCGTGACTTCGGATATCATCCGTGAATACAACGGTCTGACCGGCGATATCGTCGTTGTCGGCAGCACGATCAAGATCCCGCTGTGCGAACGCGTCACCCCGGGTCCGACTTCCACCCCGACGAATCCGCCTCCGTACGCCGCGCCGAACCTGCTTCTGCCCGCGGACGGTACTTCCTACAATACGAGCGGTGAGACCATCACCCTCCAGTGGGCGGGTGTCGGTACCTTGCTGAGCAATGAGGCTTATGAAGTCGTGATCGAGGATGTGACCGAAGGCAACGGCCGCAAGCTCATCGAGTACGTCACGGATACGAAATACATCGTCCCGATGGACTTCCGCCCGAGCAGCGACGTCTCTCCGCACGTGATCAAGTGGTATGTCACCCCGGTCCGCCAGACCTTGAACGAGGAAACAGGTACTTCCTCTTACGAGCCGGCGGGTTCCCGCAGTGAGTCCCGTACCTTCATTTGGACAGGTGTTCAGGTTTCACAGTAAACAATGATGACCTTAGCTCAAAAAACAAAAAGATTGACCGCGCACTACGCGGTCACTTATTTCGTATATTATGCCGGCTTCGCCATGCTGCGCGCCTTCATCTCGGTGTTCCTTCTGGATCGGGGCTTCAGCTACACTCAGGTCGGCATCATCAACGCGGTCCACATGACCGCCTCGGCAGTCTGCCAGCCGCTCTTCTCGCAGCTTCTGAGCAAAATGCCGGACGTCAGCCTGCGGCGCTTCTCCGCGGTCGGCGGCGCGGTCTCAATGGTCTGCGCGGTGCTGCTGTGCTTCGTCCCCGCGAAGATGTGGACCTATCTGCCGCTGTACGTCCTCCTCGGCCTCTTCCAGACCGGCTTGGTTTCGCTGATGGTCTCCATCGGCATGGAATACGTGAACGCCGGGGTGCCGATGAATGTCGGCATCGGCCGCGGCATCGGCTCCTTCGGCTATGCCTTCACGAACACTTTCCTCGGTATGCTGATCGTCAAGTTCGGCAGCGGCGTCACGACCTATCTCAACGCCGTGTTCCTCGGACTGCTTGTCGTGCTGCTGCTCACCATGCCCTCGCCGGAGTCCCTGCTTGACGGCAAGGTGGAACGCGCCGAAACCGCGGAAGAACCCGCCGACAAGATGTCCGTCTTCATGAAGGACAACGCCGCCTTCACGCTGATGACCTTCTCGACCGCCTTCATCTTCTTCGGGCACTGCGTCGTCAACACCTATCTGCCGGATATCGCCGCGCAGTTCGGCCTCGATTCCGACTTCACGGGCATCGCGCTCGGCGTCACTTCCTACGTGGAGCTGATCCCGCTCTTCTTCTACGCCCGCGTCAAGAAGTACATCCCGCCGATCTCGCTGTTCCGCTTCTCCATGGTGATGTTCTCCGTGAAGGTGCTGACCGCCTGCCTGGCGACGGGGCCGGTCTCCCTGCTCCTCTCCTGCTCCATGCAGATGCTCGCCTTCGCCTGTTACACGATCTCGTCGATCCACCTCACCAACAGCGTCATCGCGCCGCGCAACCGCGTCACCGCGCAGGGGCTGCTCGGCTCCATGACGGATTTCGGCTTCGTGCTCGGCAGCTTTGTCGGCGGCTTGATGCTGGATCACGTCTCGCTGCGGAGTCTCCTCTGGGTGACGCTCGGCGTCTCCACTGTCGGCACGCTGCTGACGCTGTGGTTCTCCCGCAACTTCAAAGACGAATAACGTCCTTACTTCTCAAACAATTTGAACTGCAGCCCGCCGGAAGCCCAGGCTTCAACTTCCCGGGCATCAATTCCGAACGGCTGCAGCACCGTCCCCGCCGCGCGCCCGAACAGCACGCGGTATTTTTTTCTGTCAACACGGTCCTCGGGGATCGGCTCCGGCAGCTCCCACGCGCGCACGCCCTCGTCATCGAGCGTATACAGGAAGCGGATTTTCTGCCCCGGCTCGATCTTCTTCCCCAGACGGTCGCGGAGCTGCTTCGCGGCGGTGGACTGGGGCGTCGGGGCTTTGTATTCGTCGAGCTCGCGGCTGACGCGCATGGTGAGGACGAGGTCGGCGGGCTTCACCCGTCCCTCGTTCAGGTCCGCCAGGGCGTTCCGCAGGATGTCGAAGGCCTTGCGCAGGTATTCCGGCAGCTCGCGCGGGTCGGAGGCGCGGGACAGGCAGAGCAGCGCCGCCTTCTGGGTGTCGACGATCCACGGCGGCATGTCGTGACGGCGGGCCTCAATGCCGCGCATTTTCAGCTCGCCGCTGCGGAAGGTGCCGAAGTAGCGGTTGGGGACGGGGACGCGTTCGTTCATCCGTCCGGGCAGGAACGCCAGCCAGTTATAAATGCCGTCGAGGGCGATCATCATGTTGGTGCGGCGGGAGATCTCATCCAAAACCGGCTGGAAGTCCGCGACCGTGGTGCAGCCGCGTTTCCGCAGCCACAGCGCGTCCACGAACATGTGCAGCACCTCGAAGCCCATCTCCTCCGCGGCTTCCTTCGCCTTCAGCAAGGCTTCCCGCCCGCCGCGGGTGACGGCTTCATGGGATTCGATCCGCCCGAAGCGGGCGTTCTTGTAGCCGAGAAAGCCGAAGCAGACGACCAGCAGCCATTTCAGCGCGGAGGCCCGCGCCGCGAGGCTCTTCGCCTGGGGACGGTCCTTGTCCACGCAGTTCAATAACTTCTGCTTGATGGCGACGCGCTTCTCGTAAAGCGGCTTCAGCGTCAGCGGAACGATGCCGAGTTCTTCCCGCGCCGGGGTCAGTCCGTCCGGAAGCGGGATCTCCGGCGAAATGTTGCCGTTGATGATGATCGCCGGGTACATCGAGACGAAGTCGATTTCCGCGATGTCGGTGTAAAGCCCGGGCTTGGGCTGGTAGATCAGGCCGCCGCGGTCGAATTGGATCAATTCGGACGCGGTCTTGGGGCGCTCGGCCTGCTGCTTCTGTTCGGGAACGAGCACGCCCTGCTGCAGGGCGGTGATCATCTGCATGGCGGAGATGCCCGACCCCGGCGAGACGCGGGCGGCCTGCTCGATCGGCAGCGCGGTCACGCGGGCGGTCTCCAGCGTCCCTTCCATCTTGTAATCGCGCCACATCATGGCGTTCTTGGTGTCAATGTGGCAGCGGCCGAAGAGGTGGACTTCCTGCGCGCGGTAGATGATCTGCCCGTAGGAGAAGTAGGACGTCTCTTTCTTCCACTTGATATCCTTCTCCGCGTCTCGGTTGAAGCGGAGCGGGACGCCGGTCTCCTCGCTCATGGCGCAGAGCTTCGGGAACAGCCAATCGTCCCCGCGGGAGGTCAGCAGGATGTCCGGGTCGCAGCGTTCGACGAGGTCATTCAGGACCGTGAGCGCCTTGCGGGACGGCGTCAGCGGGACGCGGCGCTTCTTCCCCATCCAATGCACGTCCACAGCCGACGGCTCCTGCTTCGCGGGGTCGGTGTCCGGCGTGATCTCCATCGTCCGCAGCACGGGGAGCAGGACCGAGATGTCCCAACGCGAGTTGAGCACCTTCAGCCCGGTCAGCGCCCCGTCCGCGTATTCGACGGCGCAGTACGCCATCGGGAAGGTCTCGTACATCGCGGCGTGGCGTACCTGAACGGAGAGGTCGGCGTTGTACCAGGTGAGGTCGGGGAATTCATTCGCCGCGGCGCGGAAACATTCCGTCAGCGACTTCGGCCCGTTCATCCCGACGCGCAGGACGCACAGCGGCTCCGGCTTGAATACATCGGTCTTCGTCTCCTTGGAAAGGCTGAGCACGCCCGGCCGTCTGCGTAAAAACAGACAGCATTGGTGAAGCCGTTCCGGCTTCCCATAGGCGTAGAAATCCGTCGGAAAACTTTGACGAAGGCCGAGCCGTTCACCGCTTTCCATGATGAACCAGAGCCGAACGCCGTCGTCATTGTCTTCGTACAGATCCAGGAGCCAGCCGTTTTCGGACGGCATTATTCGTCCCCGTCCTCATCCCCGCCGAGCAGGGCGCGCAGCCCCGGCAGCTTCGGAATGTCGGGATCCGGCAGGTCCTCCACCCCGCACTTGCGGCAGAGCTCATTGAGCTTCTCCTCCGCGCGGAGCTCCCGTTTCGCGATCTCCAGCAGCATGCTGATGATGTACATATCCATCGGGTAGAGGTTCCCCGCGTACGAAGTCTCGGCGATGTGCAGGCGCGAGAGGTCGATCAGCCCGCGCATGACGGCCTGATCCTCCCGGCGCAGCGCCCGCGTGAAGCGCAGCAGCGCCTTTTCCTCTTCCATCCAAGTTTGCGTTACGGATTTAATCGTTCGTCCCATGATCGTTCCTTTCCGCGGCCGCCTAAAACAGCGTCGGCTGAGCCGCTTCGCGCGTATCGGGCAGCGCGGCCTCTTTCAATTCAATGACGCCGAATTCACGGACCAGCGCGTTCAATAACGGAATTCCGACGGCCGCGAACATTTTCGGCGGAGGCTTGACACCGATGAAAATCGAATGCGCCGTTTTCAGCTCCTCAAGCCGGGCGCGGACCGTTCCGAACAGGCGCTCCCGTTCCTTCGGCTTGACGCTCTCGTCCATGAACGGCATCAGCAGGTCCAGGATGATGAGCGGCGTCCCGGCCGGGATGTCGAGCTCCTCCAGCAGCGCGGCCGCCTGGTAACAGGTGAACGCCCGCTGCAGCCGGATGTTGCTCATCGCGGCCGCGGGATCCATCGTTAATTCGCGCAGCCGTCTGGCGGCGAAATACATATCGCAGCGGTTGCCGAAGTCCAGCAGCCGCAGTTCCCGTTCGACCGCGATATTCGCGCATAACGTCAGCAGCTGCGGCGCCGCGGCGTGCGCTCCGCAGAAGATCCGGCAGCCGTGTCCGAGTTCGCGGCAATATATAGAAATCCCGTTCTGTAATTCCATA
>CAVCBG010000028.1:0-9952 GCA_963600285.1 Anaerovoracaceae bacterium | reverse complement strand
GACAGGGTCAAAGCCGAGCCCGCGAAACCGGAGATGCCGGTCGTACAGCGCGAGACTGCCGAGCCTGTCAAGGCCGAACCCGTGAAGTCCGAGAAGCCCGCTAAGGCCGCGCCCGTCAAGGCGGAGAAGTCCGCCGCGCCGTTCAAGGCGAAGTCCGCGAATTCCGAGAAGCCGACCGTGCACCGTGAGATGGCGAAGCCGGTCAAGGCCGAATCCCATGAGTCCATGGCGATGCCTGTCCTTCACAGAGAGACGTCCGCGTCCTCGAGCGCGTCCGATCTGCTGAACAAGCTGAAGACCGCCGCGGCTCCTTCCTCCGCTTCGAGCGCAAGTACGAACAAGGGGCGGACGGAGAAAACATTGATGTCCTGGAGCAGCAAGCAGTCGTTCAACACGCCGACCGTTCAACGTGAACCGGCGGACGAAAAACCCGCTCCGAAACAAGAACCGGAAGAGCCGAAAGCGGCAGCTCCGACTTCGGAAGCCGGTAAAGATATTGTGAAATCCCTCGCCGATCTGGTTGAAGGCAAGAACACCGAAGAGGCGGAGAAAAAGATTGAAACAGCGGTTGAAGAAGCCGGTGAAAAAGTCACCCCCGAACAGCTCGACGCGCTCGCCGAGCAGCTGATGCCGCGGATCAAAAGAATTATGCGCTCCGAAATGGAACGAACCTCGTATATGTGATAGGAGGATAAAACTATGGCAAGTGCAGATAATGGTACATTGGAAATCGCGACCCTGAAGATCGACTATGCCTATATCGGCTCATTGATCTCCGCTGTCGCCGCGCCGGAAGCGCTTGAGCTGAAATGCCAGTTCAATCCTACTACACTCAAGGTTTCGAAGACCGTCGGGTATGAATTATCAAAACCGGTCGTGACCCGCGATTTTCCGGAAACCGTGTATCAGGGCGGCAACGCAGCAACCTGGAACACGGAACTCTTCTTTGACGCTTACGCGCGTATGACGGCTGATCAGATGGATCAGAAGCGTCACGACATTCGTGCAGATATCAATAAACTGATGGCGATGTCCCTCCGTACCAACGGCTACAGCCTTCCGCTGCCGTATCCGGTGATGGCTGTCCCGCCGACGGTGATTTTGGTCTGGGGCGAGTTGAAGCTCTTCCGCGCGGTCATGACGTCCTGCATTGTCACGTACACCGCGTTCGACAAGAAGGGCATCCCGGTCCGCGCGAAGGCCGACGTGACCTTCAAGGAACAGAGCCACCCGTTTGACTTCCTGCCTCCGCAGAACCCGTCCAGCCGTACCGAAGCCCACAACACCATCCGCGTGACGCAGGGCGACCGCCTGGACCTGATCGCGAATAATTATTACGGTGATTCCCGGATGTGGCGCGCCATTGCCGAGAAGAACGATATCGAAGATCCGTTCAATCTCGAGCCCGGGCAGCTGCTCACCATGCCGAATGTCTACTGACAGAAACGGAGCCGCTTATGCCAACCGAAGTATCTGTGACGATCGGGACGATCCCCGCGTCGAAAGTGTTTGAATCTTTAGTGGATGTCATCGTCGACCAGAATTATTTTCTGCCGACGATGTTTACAATTCTGCTGAAAGATAAGCGCAGCGTGGTCCCCGCCGTCTATACCTATACCGACAACATCCTTCAGGTCAAGCTCGGCGCGTCCGTCAAGATCAGTTTCGGCACCACGAAGGGAACGACCGGCGTCATGCTCGAGAACACGGTCGTCAACGGTGAGGTGACCTCCATCGAGCCGATCTTCACCGACGACACGACCTACCTGCGCATCCGCGGCTACGACAAGGGCCACCGCATGACGCACGGCAAGAGCACCCGCACCTACGGCGACGGCAGCCCTTACGGTCTCGGCATCGGCGACTCCGACATTGTCAAGAAGATCGCGAAGGAATACGGTCTGACCGCGAAGGTCAGCGCCATGAGCCTGCTCGGCGTCAAGTATAAATACGTCATGCAGTACAACCAGAACGACTGGGACTTCCTCTGGGCGCGCGCGAATCAGCTCGGCTATCAGGTTTACGTCGAGGGCAGCAATCTGCATTTCTGCCCCGCCGGTGAATCCCGTGCCGGCGTGATCGGCCCGTCGAAGCTGGAATTCGGCAAGAACCTCTCCCGCTTCGAGCCGCGCCTGGCCGCGCAGGGACAGGTCGTCTCGACCGACGCTTACGGCTGGGATCCCTCGCTGAAGAAGTCCGTCAGCTCGCAGACGATGGCGTCCCTTTCCGGTCTGAAAGGCACGGTGACGCCGGCGAACGCGATCCCCGCGAATGTCACGATGAAGACCGCGTACAGCTCTTCGTCGAAGAACACCGTCATCGAGCCGAACGCCTCCTCCACCGGTCAGGCGAAAGCCTACGCCGACGCGGCGTTCAACCGCTCCGCCTCGTCCTATATGCAGGCGTACGGTGAGCTCGCCTTCGGCGACCCCTATCTCGTCGCGGGCAGCACCGTTGAAGTGACCGGTCTCGCGACCCGCTTCTGCGGCAAATATTACGTCACCGAAGTCCGCCACATCTGGCGCGACGGCGCGTATCGGCAGAATTTCTCCGTGACGGGCGACGTCTCGGATACCTTCCGCAGCCTGATCCTCGGTCCCGAAAAAGAGCACCAGATCAACCGCGTCCCCGGCGTGGTCACGGCTGTCGTGACCTCGAACAGCGACCCCGAGAAGCTCGGCCGCGTTCAGGTGAAATATCCCTGGCTGCCGAAGCAGAACGGCTCGGAGCTCTCCTCCGGCTGGGCGCGTCTCGCCACGGTCGGCGGGGGCAGCGGACGGGGCATCGTCTTCCTGCCGGAAGTCAACGACGAAGTGCTGATCGCCTTCGAGAACGGCGACATGAGCAGTCCGTACGTCCTGGGCGTGCTGTTCAACGGCAAAGACAAGCTCCCGAAGGGCGACGCCGACTTGGTTGACAGCGGCATGAAGAAAGTCAACCAGCGCGTCATCGTCTCCCGCAGCGGGCATAAGATCATTCTGGATGACACGCAGGGTAAGGAGAAGATCGCTGTCATTGACAAGACAGGAAAGAATCAAATCCTTATTGACTCCGTGAAAAATGAGTTTAAAATTGTATCTGAGGGAAAGCTCGATCTCGTCTCGAAGGGCGACCTGTCCCTGACGACCGACGGCAAACTGACGCTGAAGTCGAAGGGTGATTTCAGCGCGGCTTCCGACGCGAAGATGGCGTTGAAAGGCCAGAACGAGTTGGACCTCAGCTCCGGACAGAAGGTCTCCGTGAGCGCGAACCAGACCATTTCGCTCTCCGCGAATCAGAAGGTCGCGGTGAAATCCGGCGCGTCCGGGGTAACGCTGCAGGCCTCCGGTGTGGAAATCAAGGGCGTGAAGATCGACGTCAGCGCGAACTCTATGCTTTCTTTGGACGGCACGGCCATGGTGAAGATCCAGGGCGGTATCGTCAAGATCAATTAGTGAGGTGGATCATGCCTTTTCCCGCTGCACGAGTTGGTGATATGACGGCGACCGGCGACACGATTGTCGGACCGGGCGCCGCGACTGTGTTTATTGAAAATATGCCCGCCTCGGTGATGGGCGACATGGTGACGGGCGCTGCCTGCGCCGGTACGGTTACCGTCGGCAGCCCGACCGTTCTCATTATGGGACGGCCCGCCGCGCGTGTGACCAGCACCGTCGTCGGCTCGAACCCCGTGACCGGTGTCCCGGTCACGACCGTGATTGCCAAAGGCGCGATGAAAACATTGATTGCCTGAAAGGATGGCCCGAATTATGCAGAATGAAAATAAGAAATACATCGGGTACGGCCTGAATTTCCCGCTGAAGACGGACGCGTCCGGGAAGCTCAAGCTCGTCACCGGCAATGAGGACATCGAGCAGGCGATCCGCATCATTCTCGAGACCTCGCCGGGCGAGCGCGTGATGCGCCCGCTGTTCGGCTGCCGGGCCCGCGACCTCGTATTCGAGGGGATCACGACGACGACCATGGCCGAAATGACGGACGCGATCGTGAGCGCGCTGAAAATGTGGGAGCCGCGCATCTACGTCCGGGATGTTCAGGTGACCCGCGACCCCAATAACGACGCCGCGCTCTGCTGCAATATCGAGTATGAGATCAACGCGACCCACGACACGCGCAACATCGTGCACCCGTTCTATATCGACAAAGAACCGGAATTGATTTGACCGGTGAGAGTAGGAGTTAGCCAATGACATTACCGATCCCGAATTTAGATGACCTGCGTTTTCAAAGTGATCTGGTGGATGAGGCTCGTAAACGGATCATCCATTACTGCCCCGAGTGGACGGAATACAACATCAGTGATCCGGGCATTACGCTGATCGAGCTTTTCGCTTGGATGACGGAAATGATGGTCTACCGTCTGAACCGCGTCCCGGAGAAGAACTACCTGAAGTTCCTGGATATGCTGGGCTTCCAGATGACTCCTTCCCGCACCGCGGAGACGAACATCACGTTCTGGCTCTCCGCGCTCTTACCGCTGGACGAGTTCGATGAGACGAATGTCGTCGTCCCTGCCGGTACCGAAGTGCAGTCAGCCGACCAGCCGGAACCGGTGGTGTTCACGACCTCCCGCGACCTGAAAATCAACGCTCCGCTCCTCGCTCATCTCCGCACCGAAGAAAACTTCAACACGAATTATCTCTCGAGACTCGGTCTCGAGGTCTTCCGCCCGTTCCAGAAAGAACCGAAGACGGGCGATACGTTTTATCTCGGCTTCAATGACAAAAACGACCTCTGCGGACACATCCTCCGCCTGCAGTTCGAGTGCGAACCGACGGAAGCCGTCGGTATCCGCCGCGACAATCCGCCGTGGGTTTGGGAATGCCTGACCTCCGACGGCTGGCAGGAATTGAAAGTCAGCACCTATGACGGCGAGAAAGACACCACCGGCGGCCTGAACAACGCGCAGGGCAGCCTGACGCTTTACACCCCGCTGGACTTCACGTCGCAGATGCTCCACGGCCTGCAGGGATTCTGGATCCGCTGCCGTATTGAACAGCGCAACCCGGCTCAGGGTATGTATACCGAGTCTCCGCGCGTGACCGGACTTCAGGTCTTCAGCGCGGGCGCTCAGGTCCCCGCGGCGAACGCCCAGGTCGTCAACGGCGAAATGCTCGGCGAGAGCAGCGGCGAACCCGGCCAGCGCTTCCGCCTGCAGCACGCGCCCGTCCTCGAGTTCGCGGGCAGCGAAGGCGTTGAGGTCGAGGAGATCATCAACGGCGAGCTGTTCTTCGTCCCCTGGACGCGCGTGGATGACTTCTCCCGCTCGGATAAGTTCGACCGCCATTACATGCTCGACACCGCCAACGGCGAGATCATCTTCGGGCCCTCCGTCCGCCAGCCGGACGGCACCGTCCTCCAGTACGGACGCGTCCCCGAAAGCGGCCACCGCATTCAGGTGACCGACTACCGCTACGGCGGCGGGATCCGCGGCAACATGCCGGCGAATTCCGTGAACATTATGAACACCTCCCTCGCGTACATCTCCCGCGCTTCCAACCTGGAACGCGCGACCGGCGGCCGCGATCAGGAATCCCTTGAGGAGCTGATCCAGCGCGCCAAGCGTGAGATGCAGGCGCAGAACCGCGCCGTGACCGCCGCTGACTTCGAGCAGTTCGCTCTGGCCAGCACCCGCGCGGTCGCCCGCGCCCGCTGCGTCGCGCCCGAACAGTCCGCCTCCGGCACGGTGAATATCGTCATCGTCCCGTCGGTGGTCGACTCCCTGAAGAACGGCGATCTGCATGCCCTGCACCTGAGCGATGAGCTCCGCGGCAAGGTCCGCAGTTATCTTGATCAGTACCGCCTGCTGACCACCGCGCTGAACATTGACGAGCCGCAGTATTACGGCATCAAGGTCTCCGCGAAGATCGTCCCGCAGGAATACGCCAACGAAGCCGACGTCGTGACCGAAGTCACGGAAGCGCTGAACCGCTGGCTCTGCCCGCTGAAGGACGATGAAGTCGATGATGAATACGCCCGCGGCTGGGAATTCGGACGGAATGTCTTCACCGCCGAGATCATCTCGCTGATTCAGAAGATCCCGACCGTCAAGTACGTTCTGGATGCCGAAGTCTCCTGGCGGAAGGTCGTCCCGACCAACGAAGAGGAAGGCGACCTGGGCGCGTCCGATGCCGCGCTGAAGCCGTTGGATAAGATGCTCGTCATCCCGGCGGACGGCTTGGTCTGCTCCCTGAAGCACGAGATCGTCCCCACGACGATGGAAGACTATGTTAAGAGCGGAGATGCGTCATGACACCGATCAACAGCGAGGGCAGAACGCGCTTTGAATTCGAACCCGCGCTGGACCGCTGTGTCTGTTACCCGATGGAGACAGCGACGGTTTCGGTTCGCGTGACACTGCGCAGCCCGAATAGAACCCTGCTCTGCGTTCATCTGCCGAAGATGACCGAACGCGTCGGTCTTTCCATGACCGGTGTGGATGAAAACAACCTGCGCTTTTATTCGCAGGAGTATGATGGCACTGTTATTGCTGTCCCTTTGGATAAATACATGGAACCGGGAAGCACGGCAGTCGTTGACATCAAGGTGCAGCTGAACACGCTGCGCATGAATCATCGGCTGAGCTTCTGCGTGTGGATGGCGTCCGAGATGCCGGATAAGACCTATTACGGCCTGTTCGAGGCGCCGAAGAACTCCCGCTCCGTGGAACTGACCGTGAAGGCGAACGCCGCCTACCTGAACTATCTGCCGGAGCTTTACAGCTACGATGACTTCATGAACCGCTTCCTGATGCTCTTCGAGAGCTTCTGGAAGCCGATCAACGCGCAGATCTCGCAGGTGGAGAATTACTTCGACCCCGACCTGACGCCCGACAGCTTCGTGAAGTGGCTCTCGACCTGGGTTGGGCTTGACATTGACGAGACCTTCCCGATGGACCGCGTCCGCGGGTTGATCCGCCACGCCGGTGAGTTCTACCGCAGCCGCGGCACCGCCGCTTCATTGAAGATGATGCTCGAGCTGTATTCCGGCGGCACGGTGAGCATTGTGGAACGCAAAGCCAAGAACATGGTCCTCGGCAAAACGACCTACCTCGGCGACAGCCTGGCGTTGGGTACCAACAACAAGCCGAACACCGTTCTTGTCAACATGACCGTCCCCGCTTCGGAATTGGAGCGCACCGGTTTTACCGAAGAAAAATATTCGAAGAAGATCCGTGACATGATCCGCGGCATCGTCCCCGCCCACACGGTCTTCACATTGAACTGCAAATTTGAGTGATGTCTGCGCCGCAGATAAGGAGCAAACGATGAATGATCTGAACAAAATCAAGTTTTTCCCGAAATTCAGCCTGAAAGGGTATGAAGGAATGGGTGTCACCGGTGACAGCTGGAACATGGCGCATGACGAACATCGCGACGCGCTGCGCGGACATATCCTCGCGATGCACCGAGCCGGCATCATCTGCGGCCTTGAGGTTCGCGCGAATGACCCCGCCGACCACTATGTGTTCATCAGCCCGGGCGCCGCGGTTGACTCCTACGGCCGCGTGATCGTTGTCGACCAGACCATCGCCTACGACTTCGGCGAAGAGGGCACCGGCACTTATATGCTGCTGCTCGGCTACGGCGAACACGAGAAGGAAAACACGGACGCGGGCATCAAGACCATGCAGCATGAGTATATCATCGCCGCGCGTCAGTCCCTGCCGAAGCAGCCGACGGTCGAGCTGGCCCGCGTGGAGATCTCCAAGAAGGGCGCGATGATCAAGAACGCCGCGGACGAATTCCAGCCGAAACCGGATGAGCTGGACCTGCGCTACCGTCTGGATAAAGACGGCCTCGACGAACCGGTCCGCGCGGCGGTGGTCTGCATTCCCGAAGATAATGACGCGGTCAACGAGGGCTGGCGCGTGCTGGCGCAGTCTTTGGCGCTGACGAAACAGGAAAACCTGATCGTGGACTTCTTCGAGAACCTGGATGAACACGTCTCCGGTTACGATCTGCTGTATGTCGCGGCGTCGGGCACCTTCACGCCCTCCGACGCGCAGAAGACGCAGCTCAAAAACTTTTATAATAACGGCGGCGGCATCCTGCTGGAAGGGTTGGACCCGGCCGGCACGGAAGCCTTGAAGGCATTGGCCGACGGCATCAAGATGGAAGCCATCAGCTATGACAACAGCCGTTTTTATCGGGAACCTTATTACTTCCGCCTCCCGCCGGAACAGGTCTCCGAAAAGAATATCCTGTGCGGGAAGAAAATTATACTCTGCGCGGATCCGACGGCTTCGGCCTGGTGCGGTTCGATCAACGGGAAACCGATCAGCCGCGGCGACATCCGCACAAATTTGGAATGGGGAGCAAACCTTGTAAAGTACTGTGCGTGTCAAAACGGATGAAATAACCGAAGCACAATTGAATGGGGCTTCGAAAACGAGAAGCCCCATCTTTTATGAAAGTATGCTGACGGCAATAATTTGCGGCATACTCTTTTTCGGTTTAACATTCGGCACCGTTTCCGCCGCGGACAAGGTGCAGACCATTTGGCAGCTCGCCTATTGGTCGAACTACGACACGGCTTGCACGATCTACGTGGATGACGACCACACCCCGACCGATCAGGAAATTCAAACCGCCTGCGGCGACGCGCTCTATCAGGCTTGGCAGACGACCCCGCTCTGCAACAACACCTACGGCTCCGATCCCTCGCAGCCCGCGTGCACGGGCGTATTCCTGCGCCGGGTCGGGCAGCAGACGGTCGTGGATTCCTACGAGGCGGCGCTGACGGACCTGCAGCAGCAGAACCTCAGCCAGATCCGCTTTGACGTCACCAATGTCAACTGCGACCCCGGCGAGCTCTGCGCGGACAAGCCGCAGGTCCTGCTCATCGCGCACGGCCCCGAGAACGACTCCATCATCCGCACGGTGCACATCCGCATCGGCACGTATGAAGGCGCCTGCGACGGCAACGCCTGCCAGATGAAATTGCCGGCTTCGGATGAGAGCGGCGCCTGGCTTGAGTACTGGGCGATGGATTCCGACGGCAACCAATCCAACCACTTCTGGCTGAAGTTCCGCGCCGTCCCGGTTGAGAACGGCGGGCAGACGGTCTACCAATACGACGTGATCGGCGACGCCTTCCCGGATGAGGGCGCGTACGGCTCGGACGTCTGGTACATCTTCCCCTCCGTCGGGACGGAGCTCGACCCGGTCCTCGAGGAAGTTCCGAACGCGGACTACCTCGTCACGAAGTATAAATACCGCCTTTTGATGGCGAAACTCATCAATAACGGCAAGGTGGACACCTCCATGTGTCAGAACTACGGTCTGAACCTCGACGGCACGCCGAACGGCTGCGGCGAGGAGCAGACGGCCGCCTTGGTCTTTGAATATCAGAACCGCTACGATCAGCTGATTTACGAAGCCGGCAAGAAGCAGAAAGTCCCGGCGCGCATCGTCAAGGGCCTGATCGCGCAGGAGTCGCAGTTCTGGGCGACCTCCGATACGCCGTATGAATACGGCCTCGGCTGCATCACCGAGAGCGGCGCGGACATGCTCCTGCGCTGGAACAGCTCTTACTTCCTGCAGGTCTGCTCGAACGCGTATCCGCTCAACCGCGAGTCCTGCTACTCCGGGTTCTCCGCGCTGGATGAGGACAAGCAGACCGCCCTGCGCGGCGTCGTCATCTCGAAGGTCGGCACCGGCGAGGAAATTGAGATGCTGGCGGCCGCGATCCGCGGGTCGGTTTATCAGGTCAGCCAGATCGTCAATAACGCCACCGGCGAGACGCCTTCCGCTGTCTCCACGTATGAGGACATGTGGAAATTCACCGTCGCGAACTACTATTCCGGCTCCGGCTGTCTGTATAACGCGATGAGCCAGGTTCATTCTTACGGCATGCAGCTGACTTGGGAGAACGTCCGCCGCTACATGACGGGCAAATGCGCGATCGCGGATCAGTACGTCGACCGTGTTTATGAGTTGGGTTATTAGCG
>CAVCBG010000027.1:0-10033 GCA_963600285.1 Anaerovoracaceae bacterium | reverse complement strand
GTGAGCAGGTCGTTTTTGGGGATGACGAGCGCGATGGCGTGGTGATGCCGCGCCGCCCATCCGCGCAGACGGCCGAAGTCGGTCTGCGAATCCAGGACGCGGCCGATGATCGGCCAGACGAGGATGGTGCGTTCCTGAACATTGCGCGCCTCATCCCGCTGGTGGAGCTTATCCATCAGCGAGTAGAAGTTGTCGAAGTTCTGCAGGCGGATCACTTCGGTGTCGAAGCGCGACCGCCGCCCTTCATGCTCATCGTTCAGGGGACTTGTTAAGTCTTTCATGGGCTCTATTATATCATGCGGGAGATTTCGTCCTCAAACAGGCGGTTGTAATGTGTGTCCCGCGAACGCTGTTATAATTAAGGTATGGCTATTGAAATGAAGTCAACTAAGGCACCGAAGGAACGGGCCTTCCTCGTCGCGGCTGAGATCAAGAGTGAGGACCGCCTCATGGACACCGCGGACAGCCTTGAGGAACTGGCGCTGCTCGCGGACACGGCCGGGCTTGAAGTTGTCGGCGAGACGACGCAGAAGCTTGATAAGCCCAACGTCAGCACCTATGTCGGCTCCGGCAAGGCGGAAGAGATCAAAGCCCTCGCCGAGGAGACCCTCGCCGACGTGATCATCTTCGATGACGAGCTGAGCCCGCGCCACCTTCGAGACCTATCCCTGCTTTTCGGACAAAATGTACGCGTGCTTGACCGCACGGCGCTGATCCTGGATATTTTCGCCCAGCACGCCTCCACGAAAGAAGGCCGCCTTCAAGTGGAGCTGGCGCAGTATGAATACCGCCTGCCGCGGCTCTCCCATGCCTGGGGTCATCTGGGCAGACAGACGGGCGGCGCTTCCGGACGTTCCGGCAGCGTCGGCGGCGTCGGCCTGCGCGGTCCGGGTGAAACGCAGCTGGAAGTGGACAAACGCGAGATCCGCAAGCGCATCACCATCCTGAAGCGCGAGATCGAAGGCGTCTCCGACCATCGGAAGCGCTACCGCGCCCAGCGCAAGCGTTCCCGCATCCCGCTCATCTCCCTCGTCGGTTATACCAACGCGGGCAAATCCACCCTGCTGAACCGCCTCGCCAAGTCGGAAGTCTACGCCGCGGATCAGCTTTTCGCGACCCTGGACCCGACTTCCCGCCGCGTCGTGCTGCCGGGGAACCGCGTCTGCCTCTTCACCGATACCGTCGGCTTCATTCAGAAGCTGCCGACCGACCTGATCGCGGCGTTCAAGTCCACCTTGGAAGAGATCAACGAAGCCGACCTGCTGCTGCACGTCATCGACGTCTCCCATTACAACGCGGGGGCGCAGTTCGAGGCGGTCAAGCGGACGCTTGAGGAGATCGGCGCGGACAACATCCCGATCCTGAATGTCTTCAACAAAGCCGATCTGCTGGAGAATGACATTGAGGAGACGAAGCGGCTTTTGGCTGAATCCGACCCGAACGCGTATCTGATCTCCGCCGCGACGGGGTACGGCATTGATGAGCTGAAGAACGGCATCGTCGAGACGCTGTTCGAGAAGATGGTCCCCATCCGCGTACACATGCCGTACAGCGAGGGAATGTTGATCGCGCTCTTTCATGAACAGGGCGTGGTGGAGTATGTTGAGAATGAACGCGGCGCGGTGACGATGGCCGGGACGATCCCGACCCGCTACCTGACGCGTTATCAGCCTTTCCTCGCGGAGACGCTCCCCGCGGACGGAGAGGACGAAGAAGAAGGATGAGAAAATGACACAAAAGATCCTGGTCGTGATCGACATGCAGAATGACTTCATCGACGGCGCGCTCGGCACGAAGGAAGCCGAAGCCATCGTCCCCGCGGTCTGCGCGAAGATCCGCGCCGCCCGTGAAGAGGGCGCGGCGCTTTTCGCCACCATGGACACGCACGCGGAGAACTACCTCGAGACAAGCGAGGGACGGATGCTCCCCGTGCCGCACTGCATCAAAGGCACGGACGGCTGGCAGATCCGCCCGGAGATCGCGGCGCTCTTGAAGGACGCCGTCATCCTTGAGAAGCCGACGTTCGGCTGCCTGCGCCTGCCCGAAGAGGTCGCGGCGCTGCTTGAGGCGAAGAATGTCCGCGAGGAAGATACCGTCATCGAGCTCATCGGCTTGTGCACGGATATCTGCGTCGTCTCGAACGCGCTGATGCTGAAGGCGCGCTTCCATGAGGCCGATATCCGTCTGGATTCCGCCTGCTGCGCGGGCGTTACGGTTGAGAAACATCAGGCGGCGCTGGAAACCATGCGCTCCTGCCAAATCAAAGTTTATTAATGGAGATGATGAATGAACGCTGATCCGAACGCGGACAATGTCGCGATGGTGATGGACCTGTATGAGCTGACGATGGCCAACGGGTATTTTACGGATAAAGAGCTGCAGGGGACGAAGGTCGCTTTTGACGTCTTCTTCCGCCGCAACCCCGACGGAGGCGGTTTCTCCGTCTTCGCGGGTCTTGAGCAGATCGTGGACTACATCACGAACATGCACTTCGACAAGAAGGATGTGGATTACCTTCGAAGCCTGAACCAGTTCGCCCCGGAATTCCTGGATTATCTCGAGAATTTCCGCTTCCACGGCAATGTCTACGCCTTCCCCGAAGGCTCGATCATTTACCCGAACGAGCCGGTCATCACGGTCATGGCGGACATCGTCGAGGCGCAGATCGTTGAGACCGAGATCCTCGCGCAGTTCAACCACCAGTCGCTGATCGCCACCAAGGCCCAGCGCATCGTGCACGCCGCCGCCGGCCGTGTTGTCTCCGACTTCGGCGCCCGCCGCGCTCACGGCAACGATGCCGCGGTCTACGGCGCCCGCGCCTGCGCCATCGGCGGCGTCAACGGCACCGCGACCGTTCTTGCCGGGCAGAAGTTCGGCATCCCCGTCAGCGGCACCATGGCGCACAGCTGGGTCATGCTCTTCGGGGATGAATACGAAGCCTTCCGCAAGTTCGCGCAGTGCTATCCCGATAACTGCATCCTCCTCGTCGACACGTACGACGTGATGGACAGCGGCGTCCCGAATGCCATCAAGGTCTTCCAAGAGATGAAAGACGCGGGCATCAAGTCCAAGAACTTCGGCATCCGCCTTGACAGCGGCGACCTCGCTTACCTTTCCAAGAAGGCCCGCGCCGCGCTGGACGAAGCCGGCTTCAAGGATGCCAAGATCGTCATCTCGAACTCCCTCGACGAGTATTCCATCTCCTCCATCCTGAATCAGGAAGGCCCGGTGGATGTCTTCGGTGTGGGCGAACGCATGATCACGGCGAAATCCGAACCGGTTTTCGGCGGCGTGTATAAACTCTGCGCTGTCAATCACGGCGGTGAATGGGAACCGCGCATCAAGATTTCCGACACCGTGGAAAAGACCACCAACCCCGGCCTCAAGGCTGTCTACCGCATTTACGACGAACACGGCCGCGCCATTGCCGACCTGATCGCCAAGCATGACGAAGTCATTGACGTCAAGAACAAGTTCCGCTTCGTCGCGCCGGAACGTCCGTGGAAGAACTACAGTTACGAGAACTGCACCGCCAAACCGATGCAGCAGCCTGTCGTCGTTGACGGCAAGCGCGTTTACGAACCGGAATCCGTGGCCGATATTGCCGCTCGGGTCAAGGATCAGCTCCGCAACGAGATCTGGGACGAGGAACAGCGTTTCGAGAATCCGCATGTTCACTACCTCGACATGACCCCGGCGTATTATGAAATGAAGATGGATATGCTGGCGGCTCACGCCTGATGGCTGTCCATTGTTGAAAGGAAGATTTCATTATGGCTGAATATTCATTCAACGCTGTTGAAGCGCGCGATAATCTTGTCAAGGGCGTCGCGGAGCTCGCGAAGGCTCAGGGCTTCACGAAAGTTGTTCTCGGTATTTCCGGCGGCAAAGACTCCACCGTCTGCGCCGCGATCTGCGCCCGCGCGCTCGGGAAAGAGAACGTCTACGGCGTCATGCTCCCCGATGGGACGCAGTCCGACATCAGCGACAGCATCGCCGTCTGCAAAGCGCTCGGCATCAATCACAAGACCGTCAATATCGGCCCGATGCATCAGGCCCTGCTCGAGGCGATGAATTTCGACGCCCCGGCGGAAGGCGAATTCAACGCGGAGTTCAATAAAGAAAGCAACGTCAACGTCGGACCCCGTCTGCGCATGACCTCGCTGCGTTACATTGCCCAGATGCTGGGCGCCCGCCTGGTCGGCACCGGCAACCTCTCCGAAGCCACGGTCGGCTATTGCACCAAAGACGGCGACACCTCCTGCGACTTCGCGCTGCTGGCGGAGCTGACCACGGTCGAAGTGGTTCAGGTCGGCCTGACCATGGAAGAGCTTCCGCGGAACCTGGTCGTCAAGACCCCGTCCGACGGCCTCTCCGGCATGAGCGATGAAGAGAAGCTCGGCATCAAGTATCAGGCCATCCACGACTTCATCCGCCTCGGCAGCTCCGGCGACCCCGAAGTTGACGCGAAGATCCGCGCCAAGGAACGCGCTTCCGCCCATAAGCGCAATAAGCCGCCCGTCATTCATCCCTTCCCGGGACAGGAAGCCTGATGACGGCCTCGCTTGCCTTTTTCGGCGCGTTCAATCCCCCGACGTCCGCGCACATTGACCTCGCGGAGTTCGCCATGAAGGCGCTCGGCCGGGATCACGTCATCTTCGTGCCGTCGCAGTCGACCTACATCAGCGGCTTCCAGGGGAAAGACTACGCCTTCAGCAACGAGGAACGCCTTTCCATGCTGAATACCGTCGCCGCCGCGCGTCCGTGGATGCGGGTCTGCGATTGGGAGATGAAGCAGGAGAAGCAGCCGAAGACGTACGCGACGCTCTGTCATCTGCGGGAGGAAGGCGAATGTCCTTCATTGCTCATCGGCTCGGATAAGCTCATTGAGCTTGAGACGAAGTGGCAGTTCACGCGGGAGATTTCCGACGAGTTCGGCATCGTCTGCATGGACCGCGGCGCCGATAACTGCGAGGAGATCATCCGCGGCAGCGAATTCCTGCAGGGATTGAAGCTGACGGTGCTCAGCGTGCCGGATGAATACCACGGCATCTCATCCACCGAAGCCAGAAAATACCTGCGGCAGATTCAAGAGGCGAAGGAAGCGTTGAAAGACATCCTGCCGCCCGAGTTGAGCGGGCTGTATCGGTAAATTAAAGCAAAAAACGGACCGGAGAAATCCGGTCCGTTTGGTTTGCGTTAGAGGATCACGCCGAGAGCGGCAGCGATCACGAGGATCGCGCTCAGGATCGGCAGAAGGCAGCCGCCGCAGCCGAGAGAGCCGCAGCCGCGGTTATAGCTGTAGCCGAAGGGGCTGCAGCCGCTGCCTCTCGGAGGAGGCGGAGGAGGCATACCGGGGCCGCCCATACCGCCGCGGGGACCTCGCATGCCGGGGCCGCCCATCGGGCCGCCGCCCATAGGGCCGCGCGGTCCACCCATACCGGGACCACCCATCGGACCACCCATACTTCCATGCATTCTCATTTTTATTACTCCTTGAACCGCGCTTTTGTTTGTCTGCGCCGGACATCACATCCGGTGATTGTCCGTTTATCGGTTCACATTTAATAATACGCTGTTTCTTCCCGTTTGTTGCCGTTCGGCGGGCGTTCTAATGTGATTCTAATTTATCGGCGGCGGAACTGTCTCATACGGAACGCGGTGAAAGTGTAATAGAGAAAAGCGATGGATACGTTCAATCATTTTCGTAACACTATTGCATGATAATGTGAAAAACCGTTGTATAATAAATCCATTATTGCCGGTAAAGGCGGTTCTTATTGGACTCCGGGAGGATAACCGCCTCCCAAAAAATTATTCTCCGGCGGAAAGAGATGCTTATGTTCCAATACATCTTAAAACGTTTCGGCGCAGCGATTTTGACGCTCTTAATCATCATGACCATCACGTTCTATCTGATGAACGCGATCCCGGGCAGCCCTTTTCTGACCGAAAAGTCAACCCCGGAAATGATTGAGCTCGCGAATAAAAAGTACGGCCTCGACAAGCCGCTTTATATTCAGCTGAAGAATTACATCGTGAATTATCTCCACGGCGACCTCGGCACTTCCCTGAAGATGCAGCAGGACACCCCGGTGCGGGATATCATTTTCAATCAGGGGAAGTTCGCGCTTTCCTGCAAGCTCGGCGCCTGCGCGCTGGTGCTCGCGATTTTGATCGGCATTCCGATCGGCTGTATCGCGGCATATAACCGAGGGTCGGCCTTGGACGGCTTCCTGAGAGTCGTCTCGACGGTCGGCGTCGCGATCCCGACCTTCGTTCTCGCGACCATGCTGCTGGTCATCTTTGCCGTGAAACTCGGCTGGCTCCCGACGAAGAGCGACAGCCTGACGAGCTTCAAGAGCTATATTATGCCGGTGATCAGTATGTCCTTCTATTATATGTGCTACATCGCGAAGCTGACCCGTACCAGTATGCTGGACGCGATCAACCAGGACTATATCCGCACCGCCCGCGCGAAGGGTGTTGACACCAGAACCATCGTCCTGAAGCACGCGCTCCGCAACTCCCTGATCCCGGTCATCACCTACCTCGGCCCTGTCACGGCGGGTATCATCACCGGTTCCTTCGTTGTTGAGTCCACCTTCAGCATCCCGGGCCTCGGCAAGTACTTCGTGCAGTGCGTTATGAGCCGCGACTATCCGGTCATTATGGCGACCACGATCGTGCTTTCCGCGCTGGTGATCTTCATGAACCTCATCGTGGATATCGCTTATAAGATCGTCGATCCGCGCATTACCCTGAGCTCGCAGGAGGAGTGATATGAGTGAAAAGATTATGAGTCCCTTCATGGTCGATCCGTCCGCGGTGATGGATGCCTACGGGCTGACGGATGACGACTTCACCCCTGCCGCTGAGGAAGAAAAAGTCAACATGGTGGAGAAGCGCAAGAGCGTTTCTTACTGGCAGGACGCGTGGCGCCGTTTCCGCGCCAACACTGTCTCAATGGCGGCGCTCTTCGTCTTCATTCTCTGCCTGATCTTCGCTTTCCTCGGACCGAAATTCACGGTCTACGATTATGAAGCCCAGTACCGCTCTTCTCAGAAGCTCGGCCCGATGGAGTATTCCGAAGACGAGCAGATGATTCAGAAGCTTGAGCCGTATTGCGAACGCATGTGGGCGACCGCCCTGCAGCCGGGCTCCATGACTTCCCTCGCGAAGGGCAATTATTATATCGAGTACAAAGGCGAAACCTACGCCTTCACCCTTGAGAAGAAGCTGAAGAAAGCCGCGATCCTGCTGGATCCCGACGCCGAGAATCCGCTCATCTCCGTCAAGGAAGATGACATCACCGACGAAGGCTATTCCGACTTCACGGTGATTGAATACACCGACACCCCGGCCGATGACGCCGAGGAACTCAAGATGGTCCGCGGCGTTTCCCCGCACTTCTTCGGCACGGATTCCGTCGGCCGCGACCTGATGGCCCGCACCATGTACGGCGCCCGCGTCTCCATTATCATCGGTATTTCCGCCGCGATCATTGTCTTGATCATCGGCTCCATTTACGGCGCTGTCTCCGGTATCTTCGGCGGCGCGGTGGACTTCATTATGATGCGTCTGGTCGAGTTGATCTACTCCATCCCGGAAGTCCTCATCGTCCTGCTGCTGCAGGTCGTCCTGAAGGATCCGCTCCAGCAATGGTTTGACGCCGGCGAATCCGCCTTGGCCCGCTCCATGAGCGACCTCGGCACCGGCATCGTCAGCATCCTGATCACCTTCGGTCTCCTTTACTGGGTCACCATGGCGCGTATCGTCCGCGGTCAGGTATTGCAGCTTCGCAAGCAGGAATACATCATGGCCACCGAAGCCCTCGGCGCTTCCAAATGGCGCATCATCAAGCGTCATCTGCTCCCGAACTGCGTCGGCGCCCTCGTGATCACCACCTGTCTGCAGATCCCGTCCGCGATTTTCCTTGAATCGTTCCTTTCGTTCCTTGGTTTGGGTGTGTCCGCCCCGATGGCGAGCCTCGGCTCCCTGTGCTCCGACGCGCTTCAAACGATCACCCTGTATCCGTATCGTCTGGTGTATCCGGCGGTCGTTCTGACCATCATCGTTCTCTCCCTGAACCTGGTCGGCGACGGCCTGCGCGACGCGCTTGACCCGCGTTTGAAGAAATAAAGAAGGAGACAGACCATGGAAGAAAACAAGAAACTCATTGAAGTGAAAGACCTGAAGGTCTCCTTCTTCACCCCTGCCGGTGAAGTCAAGGCCGTTGACGGAATTTCCTACTCCCTCGGCTATAACGAAGTCATGGGCGTCGTCGGCGAATCCGGCTCCGGTAAGTCTGTGGAAGCTTACGCCATTATGGGTCTGCTGCAGAGCCCGGGTAAAGTCACCGGCGGCGAGATCCTCTATGAAGGCAAATCCGTGCTGGACTTCACGGAAGAAGAAATGCGCCAGTTCCGCGGCAACAAGGTCTCGATGATTTTCCAGAACCCGATGACCTGTCTGAACCCGGTTTACACCATCGGCGACCAGCTTTCCGAAGCGATCACCTGCCACGACTCAAAGATCTCCAAGGCCGAAGCCAAGGAACGCGTCATTGACATGCTCGAAAAAGTCGGCATCAACAACGCCGACAAGCGTTTCAACCAGTATCCGCATGAGTTCTCCGGCGGTATGCGCCAGCGCGCGATGATCGCGATGGCCCTGATCTGCAAGCCGAAGCTCCTCATTGCCGATGAACCGACCACCGCTCTGGACGTCACGATCCAGGCGCAGATCCTTGAGCTGATGAAAGAGCTTCAGCGCCAGGAGAACACCTCCATCATCTTCATTACCCACAACCTCGGCGTTGTCGCTGAAATCTGCGACCGTGTCTCGGTCATGTACGCCGGCCACATCGTCGAACAGGGTACCGTGGATGAAATCTTCTACAACCCGCAGCATCCTTACACCAAGGGTCTGCTGACCTCTATCCCGCGCCTTGACGTGGAAGAGAAGACGAAACTCAACGCGATCGAAGGCACCCCGATCGACCTGCTGAACCCGCCGACGGGCTGCAACTTCGGCCCCCGCTGCAAGGACTGCATGAAGATCTGCGTGCGTGAGAAACCGCCTTATATGGATATGGGCGGCGGGCACATCTCTGCCTGCTGGAAGCATTTCATGAAGAACGGCGCGAAAGGAGAATGATCATGGACAACAGAGAGAAATTGGTCGAGATCGAAGATCTCCGCAAGTATTTCGCCGTCAAAGGCTCGAGCCTTTTCAACAAGACCTATGTACAGGCTGTAGAGGACGTCTCCCTCTTCATTTATAAGGGCGAGACCCTCGGCCTCGTCGGTGAGTCCGGCTGCGGTAAAACCACCCTCGGGCGCACCATCATCCGTCTGTACGAACCGACTGCCGGGAAGATCATCTACCGCGGCACGCCGATTTTCGACAAGGAGAAGGGCATTTCCGTCTCCATGAAGCCGTACCGCCGCAAGATGCAGATCATCTTCCAGGACCCGGCCGGCTCCCTGGACCCGCGTATGACGGTCGGCGAAATCGTCGGCGAGGCGCTGGATATTCACAACCTCTGCTCCTCGAAGAAGGACCGCCGCGACCGCATCAACGAGCTGCTCAGCAGCGTCGGCCTGAACGCGGAACATTCCAACCGCTTCCCGCACGAGTTCTCCGGCGGTCAGCAGCAGCGTATCGGTATCGCCCGCGCCCTGGCTGTCAACCCCGAATTCGTTGTCTGCGATGAGCCGATCTCCGCGCTGGACGTCTCGATTCAGTCCCAGGTCATCAACATGCTTGAGGACCTGCAGGAGAAGCTGGACCTGACCTACC
Organism: Anaerovoracaceae bacterium; assembly: GCA_963600285.1. Taxonomy (GTDB): domain Bacteria; phylum Chloroflexota; class Anaerolineae; order Anaerolineales; family Anaerolineaceae; genus Flexilinea. The sequence goes on along the minus strand of CAVCBG010000027.1, from coordinate 229 downwards.
TCTTCATCGCGCATGATATCTCCGTCGTGCGTCATATTTCGAACCGCATCGGCGTCATGTACCTCGGCTGCATGGTCGAGCTGACGGACAGCCTCGAGCTCTGCTCGCATCCGATCCATCCGTACACGAAGACCCTGCTCTCCGCTGTGCCGCTGCCGGATCCGCAGAAGACCCGCTCCCGCCACCGCATCCTGCTCGAAGGCGATATCCCGTCGCCGATCAACCCGCC
>CAVCBG010000026.1:0-10470 GCA_963600285.1 Anaerovoracaceae bacterium | reverse complement strand
CTTAACTCCACTCTTCACTCTCCACTCTCCACTCTTCTAATAAAAGCCCTCGCGTTTTACGCGAGGGCTTTTATTAGAAAGGAGTGTCAATAAAAATTTGTCTGCGGTCTTGTCTGCTGGTGACCGTTGCTTGCGGTTTAGTTCTGCAGAACGGGGCGGAATTTGTATCCGTAGAGGATCACGCCGCGTTCGCTTTCATCTTCCTTCAGTTTCCGTGTAACCATCTCCACCGGCATGCCGATGCTGACTTTCTCGTCGCCGAGGTCGGTCAGCTGAGCGGTGACGACGGGGCCTTCTTCCAGCTTCACGAGCGCGATGGAGTAAGGCGTGGATTCGCGGAACCCGGCGGGGGCGTCATTGATGGACGTGTAGGAATAGACTTCCCCTCTGCCGCTGAATTGATACTGCGTCTTCGCTTCCAGCCCGCATTCCGGGCAGACATCCCGCGGGGGGAAGATCTTCGCGTTGCAGTGAGGGCAGACCTCACCGGTCAGGCTGTAGCGTTGTTTCTTCAATCTCCAATGTCGAGGTGCTTCCATAAGCTTTCCCAAAACCTCTTTCTTTTTTATTTTTACCAAGCCCCATTATAGAGAAAGAAATCTATCAAAACCTATCAAACGGCTTTTGAAAGCCTCAAAAAGTGACAGAAGGGAGCTGTCTCTCGGCTCAATCAACCAGGTTCTTGATCCACTTGCCGGAGTCGACCCGCAGTTTGAAGAGGGTGCATTTGACGATCTCATCGGTGATGTAACCGAAGTAAACCACCGGCATCGGCTGATGAAATACCGTCGCGAGGACCTTCGCCAAGGGGATGCCGATGAGCCACATCACGGCGCTCTCAACGATCATGCCGTATAATGCCTGTCCGCCGGGACGGAGGATGCCGATGAGCAGGGTGTAGGTCTGCGTCTTGACAATGAAGACCAGCGCCATCAATGTCATCAAGGTCATCGCGACCGAATGCGCTTCCGCGGAAAGGTTGTACGTCGCGAGCAGCGGTCCGCGGAGCAGGAAGAGACCCAGCGAGAAGAAGATCGACAGGATGAAGACGAGCCGCAGCGTGTACTTCGAGTACAGCTTCGCCTTCTCGAACTCGTTCGCGCCGAGCAGGTTGCCGAGGATCACCGCGCAGGCGTCCCCAAGGCCGTAAAACAGCGCCTGCGCCATGCTGTCAATCGGGCTGATGGCGCTGTACGCGGCAATCGCGACCGTGGAAATGCCGGCGTAGATGGCGGAATACATATTCGTGCCGAGGCCGAAGAGGCCTTCGTTGGCGATGACCGGGAGGCTCTTCGACAGCATCAATTTCACCAGTTCACCGCGGAATGAAACCATCTCGCGAAGGGGAGCCGCGGACGGCAGTTTCTTGAGGTAGGTGATGAGGACGAAGAGGAAGGCTTCGACGAAGCGCGCGATCACCGTGGCAATGGCGGCGCCGGTCAGGCCCAGGGCGGGGCAGCCGAATTTGCCGAAGATCAGCATGTAGTTGAAGAGCGCGTTGGTGCTGAGGGCGGCAGCGGAGATGAACATCGGGATGCGGGTGTTCTCGGTGCAGCGCATCCCGCCGCCGAAGATCTGCGAGAGCGGGAAGAGCATGAACACCGGGCAGAGATGCTTCAGGTAGACCGCGCCGTTCGCGATGACTTCCGGGTCGTCGGAGTAGAACTTCAGCAGCTTCTCCGGGATCAGGTACGCCAGCACGCCGAAGATCAAGCCCACGGCGAGCAGGAAAATGATCTGCATTCCCATGACGCGGTGGATGTTCTCTTTGTCCCGCTTGCCCCAAAACTGCGCGTTGAGCACGTTGCCGCCGGAGATGGTCCCGAAGACGACCATATTGAACAGCAGAATGAACTGATTCGAGAGGTTCACCGCCGCGAGCGGGGCGTCCCCGAAGGAACCGACCATCAGCGTGTCGAGCAGATTGACGGAGTAGGTGAGCACCTGCTGGATGACCAGCGGCAGCGCGATCACAAAAAGCTTTCTGAGGTATTCTTTGTCACGGAAAATGCTTCTGAACATGTTCGTCCTTTAATTGAAAAAGCGTCTCCGCAGCGCGAAGACGCCGAATTGTGTTGGATTATATCATATCAAACCGCGGAAAACGCTTCCCGCGGCCGAAGTGTTTACAGTCTTTACGATAAACTCGCCGATAAGCGCTGAATGTACTTCTGCGCCCGTTCGTAATCGGGATGGGCGCGTTCGTAACGGCGGAACTCCGCTGTGTGCGCGCGGTGCCGCCCGGCGGAGTCGATTTTGACGCCGAGCATTTTATGCAGGAGCTCGTGGTACATAATGAAGTCCACGACGTAGTCCGGTACTTTCGGGTCGTCCAAGGCGCGGTTGACGGTCAAGACGTCATTTTGAACGTTGTAGCTGCCCATGACGCGTTTGTTCACCGTCCCGGACCAGGTCAGCCCGGCCGGGCGGGCCATCTTGCCCTCGAAGTGCGCGTCATTGCAGGCTTGGAAGACGTCTTCCAGATCGCGGAACGCGCCCTTCGGCTTGTTCGGGATCGCTGCTTTCCGTTTCGCGGGGGCGAATAATGCTTCAAGCTCCGCGGCGCGGGGTTCGCTGTTTTGATATGCGGTGACCAGCTTCCGCATCTCGGCCCATTTGTGTTTGGCGAGGCACTCCGCGAATTGTTGGCATTGCTCCTCGGTCATGAACTGACAGCATTCGTGCATCTCGACGATCCGCGGCTGCCTGAAGAACGCGTTCCCCGCGCTGACACGGTAAAGCCGCCCCGGATAGGCATAGACGCTGAGGGTATACCCGCTCCGGGAGAAGTGCCTGTCAAGGCAGCGGATCATTTTGTATCGGAAGAGGATCGATTCCTTGAGGTGGTCTGTATCATCGCAGAGATACTCCAGCCACAGGGCAAGGGCGCGGCGGTCGGTGTTTTCCTTCGCGCGGGATTGGGCGTAGGGCAGCAGTACGTTGATCACATCCCGGGCGCGTATGAACTTATCCCCAATGGACGCGAGGTCCGAGGAGGCGACATCATTGAAAAGCACCTGCAGCCGCTCAACCTGCTCCTTGGGGGAATAGGCCTTCAGCCGTTCGCCGTTAATGCTGTCGGGATCAATTTTACGATTCATCGAAATCCACCTCAATGTCAAAACGTCGGCGCCGCAGGATGACCGCCTTGAGCAGCTCCGCGGCGGCCTTCACACCCGCTTCGGGATGCTTCGCCGTGTATTCGTCAATTCGGTTCAGGCCGGGCAGCTCGGTCAAGGCGAAGGAAGCCGTCAGCCAATCAAACATCGTCAGGTCCCAGGCGCGGACGATGCCGTTGGCGGTGCTCGCGAAGAGCAGACGCCGTTCTTCATCCACGCAGAGCCCGGTGATTGCGGAGTTCCCCGCGGAGACGGCTGCCGCGGTATTGCCCGCTGTCGGGTCGAATACACTCACCGTGCCGTCCAGCCCGCCGAGGAGGTAGAGCTCCCCGCGCGCGAACTCCGTCAGTCTGCGGATGCCGGCCGCGGTGTTGACAGCGACGCGTTCGTGAACGTATTTGCCGCTGATCAGGTTCAGGCAGTTCAGGGTCTCGCCCTTGCCGATGAAGGCAAGCCGTCCGCGGGCGTTCTTCGGCGCGGCGGCAAGCGGAACTTCGGGCAGGGGCAGGGTGGTGATGAGCTGCTTCCGCGTGATGTCATAGACCGCGCAGCGTCCCTCGGCGTTGATGACGGAGACGCGGTTCGTCTCCGGGTCGTAAGCCGCGCTCAGGCAGTCCCGCAGCCCGGTGGAGAAACCAAAGAGCTCCGTCCCGGCGGGGTAGGAGAAGACGCGCCCGCTCCCCGCGCGGTCAATGAGGATCAGGCGGCGGTTGTCCGCTTGCAGGAACAGGCCGCGGACCGGCTGCGCGCAGGGGATGATCTTGACGTTCTGCCCCGTGCTCAGCGAATAGACGCGGATGTGGTTGTCGGCGCAGTCCGCGGTGAGGTATTTCCCCTCGTTGTCCGGCAGCGCGGTTCGGAAACTCAGCTCGCCCGCGCTGATCCGCAGCGGCTCGATTTCCTGTTCATCCAAATCCCAGACGAGCATCTGACGGTCCGCGAGCACCGCGGCAAGCTTCCCGCCGCCGAGTGTCAGCGACAGCACGCTGCCCGGTCCCTCACGGAATTGCCGCGCGGGCGGGAGGACGTTCTTCCCTTTCATCGCGGCGGACTTTTTGTTAAGGTCGGCGAGGAAGGCTTTGTCTTCCGCGTCTTCGGGGACGAATCCCGCGGCGTCAAGCGCTTCAAGAACGGTGGGGACGTAGAGCAGCGGGAGTTCGGGCAGCAGCTCCCAAAGGCGCTGCCAATGCTTCTGTTCAATCAGCCCGCGGATGAGCAGCAGGCGGTCGGAGAGCGAACCGGAGTCCGGCGACTGCTCAATGCCGATGCTGCCGATGTGGCGGAGCCAGCCGGTGTTGCCGGATTCGCGGCTGACGGCGATCAAGCGCCGCTGCAGGTCGGGATCTTGGCGTTCGTACGCGATGCGCACGCGGCGGTGGTCCGTGTCGGAATTGTAATAGCGTTCCCACTGCCCGCTGAGGAAGTAAAACAGCGCTTCCGCTTCGGGGTCGGAGGGACGCAGATCGTTTTTCAGGGAAAGCTCCAGCGCGGTGTCGTCTTCATGACGGAGAACAACATCCGCGGGGAGCGAAGCGGCGGCGCCGCCGAGGGTGACGGCATGGCGCAGCAGCGGACGCTCTTCGGGAGAGAAGCCCGCGAAGGAATCCAGCACCGCGGCGCGGTTCGCGTCGGTCGGCGCGGCGTAAAAGCGCATCAGCGCCGCCCAGTTGGGGAGGAGCTTCTCCGCCAAGGCCAGCAGCCGGGCGCGGAGCCGTTCGTCGCCGGCAAGGAAGAGCGCCGTCAGCTGCTCCGGGCCGGGATCGGCCTTCAGCAGGCGGTTTTTCTTCCCCTGCAGCAGGAGTTTCGCGCTCTGCCACTGCTTGTCCGGGGCGGGGAGATCGTCTTTGACGAGGAATTCCATCGCCTTCGGAACTTCTTCTCGAATGGCGAGGGCGTAGACAGCCCGCAGCGCGCGTTCGCGTATCTCGGGATCGGGATGGGCGCAGAGGGAGCGGAGCGCGGCCAGCGAGCGGACGCGGCTCTCCCCCGCGGAGGCGTGAAGCACGGCGTCGGCCAGCGCGTCCGTGTCCGCCGCTTCAAAGAGGAACATGACGGTCCCCGCGCAGGCGGCGCGGTATACATCCGCGGCGGGCATGCCTTCCGGGATGTTCGGCGCGCGCAGCAGCTCGCTCCCGCTCATGCCACTTTCCTCAGCAGGAGGTGAATGCGCTGCCCTTCATCGCGGGTCTCTTCGGTGATGGTGTAGCCCTGTTCGAGCAGGGACTGCTTGACGGAGAGATACGCGTACTGCTGTTTCAGGCTGTCGGTGAATTTCTTTTTGTTAAGGTTGACGCGGAACCAGTCCGCGGTGAGCTGCCAGCCGTTCTTCCCTTGGCGGATGCCGATGGGCTCGGAATAGGGGACGTCGATGAGGAGATCGACCTTGCGGCTCTTCACGCCGTCCGAGACGGTGAGGTCATCCCCCTCCCGAATGTCGGAATAGCCGAGCGCCCGCAGCGCTTCAAGCAGCAGCGCCCGGTCCGCGAAGGCGGTCTTCATGACGGAGATATGCGACATGGCCTATTTCTCCAATTCGATCTGAATGGGGACGAACTGCGATTCCGCGTCGGCGGCGTCGCTGAAGGAAGCGGACTGCGCCCGCCCTTCCCGCAGCCAGCCGCGGAGCTTCTCGATCTGCTCGCGCTGGGAGACGGACAGCGGAACCTGACGCCGCAGCGCGGCGAGGATATCTTCCGTGTCGAACTCGCGGCCGTCATCATTGAAGCCGATATACATCGCGTCAATGACGGCCTGCTCAATTTCGGAGCCGACGAAGCCGTTCGAGGCCTGCGCCAGGCGTTTGAGGTCGTAGGATTCCGGCAGTCTGCCGCGTTTGAGCAGATGGACGGAGAAGATCTCTTCCCGCTCGGCTTCGGTGGGGAGGTCGAGGAAGAAGATTTCGTCGAAACGGCCGCGGCGGAGGAGCTCCGGCGGGAGTTGGGTGACGTCGTTCGCGGTGGCGACAACGAAGACCGGCGCGGTCTTCTCCTGCATCCAGGTGAGGATGCTGCCGAAGACGCGGGTGCTCGTGCCGCTGTCAAGCCCGCCGTGGGAGAGGGCTTTCTCCAGCTCGTCGATCCAGAGGATGCAGGGCGAGATGATCTCAACCACGGACAGAGCGTGGCGGACCCGTTCCTCGGATTCGCCGACGAGGCTGCCGAAGAGGGCGCCGACGTCCAGACGGATGAGCGGCAGATGCCACAGCCGGCTGATCATCTTCGCGGTCAGGGACTTGCCGGTGCCCGGAATGCCGATGAGGGCGATGCCCTTCGGAACGGGCAGGCCGTAGGCGCGGGCTTCGCTGCCGAAGGCTTTCTCACGCAGCCCCAGCCAATGCTTCAATTCGCCCAGGCCGCCGACGTTTTCCGGGTTCTCGGAGAAGTCCGTGAACTCCAACGCCTCAATGTCGCGGATCAGCTGCTTCTTCTCGCGGGTGACGAAGTCAATGTCCTCGTCGGAAAGGCGGCCGTTATTGACGATGGCCTTGGCGAAGACCCGCTGCGCCTGGGAAGCGGTCAACCCCAGCGCGGCCTGCAGGAGTTTCTCTTTCCCGGCGGGGGTGAGGTCAATCGTGACGCCCGGCGTCAGGCGGAGTTTATCCAGGACGGACTCCAGCGTCTTGACATTCGGGAGCGGGTAGTCGACCACGACGCATTCGTTCGCGAGCTCCGCGGGCAGCGTTGCCGCCGGCGCGGTGACGATGATCGACTTCCGCGTGTACTTCAATTTCTGCGCCAGGCCGCGAAGCTTGCGCTTGATGTTCGGGTTGTCCCAACATTCATGGAAATCATTGAGAATGAAGAGCGCGGCCTCCTGCGGGTCGGCTTTCTCGATCTGGTCCAGCACGCTGAGCGGATCCCGCCCGCCGGTCGGGGCGGCTTTCCCCGCGAGCAGGGAGAAGCCGTCGGCAATGTTCCAGCCGACGCAGTCACGCTGCGTGTTCTTGCAAAGCGTTGTCAGTTCCTCCGTGACGCGCTCCTCTTCCGGGCTGATGACCAGAATGAGCGTCGCTTTGGAACGGAGGTAAAGGTCGATTTCTTTCGTGAATTCCATAGGGGTATCCTATTGATAGTTGTTGACGATCATATCTTCGTCTTCTTCGCCGGTGCTTTCGCTCTCATCGGCAGCGGGCGTTTCTTCAGCCTCGGGCGCGGCTTCCGTATCGGACGTCTCTTCCGTATCGGCGTCATCGCTGCCTGAGATGGAGTCGAAGGAGGAGGTCCCGGAGGTATTGAGGACGATGTCGAATTCGCCTTCCTTGCAGACCTCGGTCATGTATTCGGCATTCAGGATGGCGTTCTGGTCATCCGGAACACCCTGCGTCAGCAGACGGACGACTTCCGCCGCTTCCTGACACTGGCCGCTGCGGGCGAGGATCAGACCGTACATGTAGTAAAGTTCCGAAACGCGGTCGTCGTAGCTGAGCGGAATGCCTTCCACGATGGCGCCGTCTTTGCCGACACCGCCCTGAATGGAGATGCGGAAGTATTCCAGCGCCTTGTCGTAGTCGCCGGAGCGGTAATACTGCGTGCCGAGGTTCCAATAGAATCGGGTCTCGGTCGGCTCAAGCTCAATGGCGTCTTCGCCCTGCTGGATGGCTTTCGTGTATTCACCATTCGAGGCGTATGTACGCGAGATGTAATACGGCGCCCACGGATCGTACGGGTCCAGCGTGGACGCGCGTTCGAAGGCGGTAATGGCACTGGTGTCGTCGCCGACGGAGCGGTAGGCGCGGCCGAGGGCGAGGTAGAGGTCGGCGATGTTCGGGTTGATGGCAATCGCGATTTGGAACTCGTTGACGGCGTCCTCATAGTTGCCGGTGATCTCCAGCAGCAGGCCGCGGGCGCGGTGCGCTTCCATGGTCTGGTTGCCGAGCGTGATCGCCTGACGGGAGGCGGCCGTGGCGTTATCAAGCGTGTCCAAACGGTCCTCGCCGTCGTTGATCTGTTCCACCAGGACTTCGGTCTGGTACGAGTAGGTGAGGCTGAGGTTCGGGTTCAGTTCTTTGGCGCGGCTGAAAGCGGTGTCCGCGTCAAGGTAATCGCCCTGCATACCGAGCGCCCAGCCGCGGACCGCGTGCGCCTCGGCGTTGTTCGAGTTCAGCAGGATGGCGTTCTCCGCGTTGGTCAGCGCCTCTTCGTAGTCCCCGTTGAAAACCTGCAGCTTGGCAAGCGCGATGTAGGTGTCGATGTTCTTCGGGTCGGCGCTGATGGCTTCCTGATATTTCTCAATGGCGCGGTCCAGACGGCCGTCTTGATAGAGCGTCTCGGCTTCGGACACGTAGACTTCCGGCGCGGTCGTTGATGTGGCGGTCGCGATGAAGAGCGGATCGGTTTCCGGGACGATATTGATGCAGTAATATAACCCGACGCCGACAAGCGCCAGCAGCACCAATACACGGATCGGACTGGAACGCTTCCGTCGGGATGAATAGTTGTAAGAAGAGCCTTTTAAATACATGCTTTTATTATACTCTGTTCGGCTGAGAAAATGCTCAATGCGGATGTACATAAAGGTTTCATGAGAAAAGCCGGACAGGGAGGAAACAGAGCTATAATAAACTTGCGAAGTTTGCGTATAAGGCAAACGATTTTATTTAGGAACGGTAACATCAACATGAGCGAAAACGTAAGAGTACTCACCAACGGAAAAATTTTCACCTCCAACGACAATCAGCCGTGGGCTGAGGCCGTTGTAATCAAAGGCAATAAAATCGCCTTCGTCGGCAGCAATGAAGAGGCCCTGAAGGCCGCTCCCGGCGTAAAGGCTGAGGACTTGGGCGGCAAGCTGGTCACCCCGGGTCTCATCGACGGTCACCTTCATTTCTTCGGCGCGAACATGTTCAACGGTTTGATCACATTGAACGGCATGTCCGCGGATGAGATTTACGCGGCGGTCAAGCAGTTCGTCGCCGAGCATCCGGAGAAAACCGCGTACACCGGCATCGGCTGGAATGACACCATGTTCGGCGCCGCCGGTCCGCATAAGAAGGATCTGGACGCGATCTGCCCCGATAAGCCGATGGCTCTGCTTTCCTCAAGCATGCACACGGTCTGGTGCAACTCCAAGGCGCTTGAAGCCGCGGGCATCACCCGTGAAACCCCGGATATCGACCCCGCGGGCGGCGTGCTCTACCAGCGTGACGCGGACGGCGAACCGACCGGCTACGCCAAGGAACTGGCCTCGATGGATGCCTTGATGAAAGATGTCAAGTATTTCAGAGACGAGGACATTCGCAATTCGCTCCCGAGTTTCTTCGCGACCGCTGCGGAGAACGGCATCACGTCCGTCGTGGACTGCGGCGCGATCAGCTTCATTCGGAACATGTTCGATGACGAGTTGAACGCGTACTTCGATAAGGACGAAACGCCGATCCGCCTGAACTTCTGCGGCTACGCGGGCGTGACGGGCCTTTATGAAAAGGCCTTCGCCGACACCGTCGCGTTCAGCAAGAAGTTCACGAACGACCGCTTCTTCTGCACCTTCCATAAGCTTTTCAATGACGGCACCATCGAGAACTTTTCCGCCGCGCTGCCCACTCCGTATCCGAGCGGCGATGTCGTGAAGCCGATGATGACGATTGAGATGCTCACGGAGAAGTTCGAAGACTGCGCCAAGGCGGGGATTGACGTCAATATCCACGCCATCGGCTCCGACGCGATCCATAACGTCCTCATTGCCGCCGGCAACGTCCGCGCGAAGGGATATAAGGACATCCGCATCGTCCTGTCCCACTCCCAGTGCGTTTACCCGGATGACATCGCCCTCTTCGGCAAGAATGACGTCTTCTCGAACACCACCGGCTGCTGGATTGCCGCCATGACCGAGAGCAACGAGAACCTGGTGAAGCAGTACGCCGGGGCGAGACTCTATCCGGTCAAGTCCATCATGGAGAGCGGCGCGACGGTCGGCTTCGGCTCGGACTACCCGACCGATCCGACGACTTTCCCGATCATGCCGAATATTGAGACGCTGATCACCCGCCAGCACGTCGGCGAGGAGAATGGCTACATTCATGACGCGGCGGAACGCATCACCATGGCCGACGTCATCAAGGGCTACACCATCCGCAACGCCTACCAGATGCGCCGCGAGAACGTCCTCGGCTCCATCGAGCCGGGCAAGTACGCGGACCTGACGGTCTACGAACGCAACCTGTTCGAGATCGACCCGCATGAGATCCACGATGTGAAGATCGCGGAGACGATCAAGGACGGCTTGACGACTTACAAGGCGTAAGACGAGAATAAAAAGGGGCTGCCTCATTTGAGACAGCCTCTATTTTATTTAAACTTACTTCGCGTTCGTGAACCACTCCGCCAGGATGTGTTGAACTTCGAGGGCGTGGTGG
>CAVCBG010000025.1:0-10612 GCA_963600285.1 Anaerovoracaceae bacterium | reverse complement strand
TGTCAAGGCCGATGGCGCGCTCGATGTTGAAAGCGCGCATCACGGCACCGGTTCCGCAGCCGAGTTCGAGAACGCGGGCGCCTTTCGGCAGATCGGCGCGGACGCGGTCGCGGAGCTCTTTCGTCCAGGAAGCCTGAGCCGTGTAGCGGCGGTCCAGCTCCTCGTTCGTCATCTCAGAAGCACTCCGGCAGTCCGCTGCGGGGGATGACCCGGTCGGCGTTGTTCATCTTCTCCATCGGGCAGCCGCAGCCGCAGACCTCTTTCGTCTCGCAGCGCTTGCAGCCCTCCGGCAGGTATTCCCGCCCCCGCAGGGAACGGCAGAGCGGCGCGTTCCAGATGGATTCCCACGGGTCGGTGAGAATGTTCCCGACGGACTGATACCAGGATTGGCAGGGGAGGACGGCGCCGTCGGGCTCGACGCACATGCTGTAGCGGGCGGCGCTGCAGGTCTTGAAGCCGAGGCCGTTCTCGTACGGATCGAACAGGCAGTAAGGCGTCGGCGTGTACCACAGCAGGCGCATGCCGTTTTTCGTGACCGCTTCCTTCGCCGCGTCCAGCAGCTCCGGCAGCTGATCGACGTTCAATCCCGTGCCGACGTTCTTCCCGCGGCCTGAGTAGATCAGCGCGTTCAGCCCCATCGTGCGGACGCCGAGGTCGTTGATGAAGTTGACGAGGTCGGTGACGTTCTGTTTGGTGGCGTTATTCGCGAGGAGCGTGGTGTTGGTGTTCAGGTAGATGCCCGCCTTGACCGCGTTGCGGATGCCCGCGGTGGTTTCCTCCCAGGCGCCGGGCGCGCAGACCATGGCGTCGTGAATGGACGCGATGTGGGATTCCAGCGTCACCTGCGCGTGGTCCAGGGAGCAGTCCTTCAATTCCTCGCAGAACGACATATTCTTGAATTGACGGCCGTTGGTGTTGAGTCCGCTGACGATGCCGAGCTTGTCGGCGTAACGCAGCAGCTCCGGCAGGAACGGCACCAAGGTCGGCTCCCCGCCGGTGAAAACGACATGCGGGACGGCGATGTCATTGACGCGGTCGAGGATGCGCTTCCAGTCGTCCACGCCGAGCGGGGCGTTGGCGCGGCCGGGCTCATTGTAGCAATGGGCGCAGCGGTTGTTGCACTTGTACGTCAGCGCGAGATCCATGCGGAACGGCGCGTCGGAGATCTTCGAGAACGGCGTCTGCGTGTCAATGCCGCTTTCGCAGAGGTCGCAGGCGCCGGCCTTGCCGTCAACGATGTCTTCCATCAGCGGCTTGAAGGCGAGGTAATCCGTGAACGCGGAGCCGCCCTCATTGCCGAACTGATCTTTGAGGACCTTCTTCACGGCGGCGTCGTCCATACGGTTCATGACGCACCAGGTGAAAAGCGCCGCGGAGGTGTTCAGGTAGAAGGACTCGTTGCCGTTCAGCCACAGCACGCCGTTGAGGTCGCTCTCGACGCGCAGATGCATGCGGGTCTTCCATCCGCTTTCGCGCTCGATCTCGACCTTATAAAGACCGGGGCCGTAACCGACCCCGGATTTCTTACTTTGGCGGAATAAATTCATCAACGCCCGCCTCCGGCACAGGCGCAGGCACAGCTGTCGCAAGCGCAAGCGCAGGCGCAGCTTGAACCGCCGCCGCCTCCGCGATGGCGGCTGGACGGGTTCGACGGCGCGACCGGGTTGGTGGCGTTGCGAACCTTGGACTGGAATTCCTGCGTGTTGCCGGTCAGCTTCGTGCCCAGGCTGCGGGCGGAATCCGTGATGGAGCGGGCGAACATGGCACCCGGCAGCACCGGCATCGCGGAAGTACCGCCGCCGGAATCCGAATCGGAGCTCGTGCTCGTCTCGGTATGGCTGTCCGTGAACGTCCCCGAAGTGTTGGGCATAGGATCCGGGCGGGACGGACGCATGGGCGCCGGGCGGTGATAGCTCGGGTCGTAGCGCCACCACCAGCTCGGTTCATAGAGGGTGCCGCCGCGGAAGACGGTCTCGACCTTCTTTTCCGGTTCCTCGGCGAGCATGGCCCAGCCGAAGTGTTCGCCGAGGAGCTGAGACTTCAGCTCGTCGGTGTCGGCGGCCTCGACCTGTTCCCAGGCCTTGTCGCAGATGGATTTATAGTATTCCTTCGTGTCCTTGAGCGAGAATCCCTCAAGCCGTTTCGAGGTGCTGAGGATCAGGCGGTTGATGGCCTGGCGGAGCTTCAGCGTCCGCTTATTCTCGTTCGTCTCACGCAGCGCCTCAATGAAGTTCGTCTCGTATTCATACAGGCCGTCGGGAAGCGGATCGGTGATCTCGACTTCGAACGGATCCTGCGACTTGATGGTGATGACGCCCTTCTTCGCGAGGCCGAAGATGATCATGCTGATGACGCGGTCGATGTCGATTTCAAGCAGGACTGCCGCCTCAACCGCGGTCAGGCCGCGCTTGATCCCTTCGCCGTCCGTCTTGATCTGGGGCGGGAAGTAGTGTTTCGAGGCCTTGACCTTCTTCTTTTCGGAGATCTTATAGATGATGAAGCCGAGCCCGCCGAAAGGAACCAGGCACGCGAGGCAGCTGAGGATCTCTTCCAAGGTCTCCTTGAAACCGCCGCTGCTCGATTCGGAAGAACCGGAGGAGACGACTTCTGCCGCTTCGTTGTTGATGTTGGCGGTGGAAGTCAGCACGTTGGACGGGAATTTCCCGCCGAAAATGTACTGCTTCGCGGCGGAAGCTTCGGCCGCGTGCCATTGGTAGACGACCAATTCGTCCTCGATCCAGGCTTCGGGTTCATCCGAGCCCGGCCAGTTTTCGGGTTTGTAATAGTAGCTGGTCTCGGAGGTCACGCCCTTCGGGAAGACAAGCTGGAAGGTGTAATCCGTCTTGCCCTCGACGTATTTGCTGCCGAAGTAGTTCGGGGCGAAGTCGAAGCCGACGAACGCCGTCTCGACCTCGTTGATGGTCTCCGAAGTCGCCTCGTAGAGCGTACCTTGCAGCCCCTTGATGAGCACGTAGACCTTCGCGGACTCGCCCGCGCGGATGGAGTAGCTGCCCATGTCGAGGGTGACGCCGTAATACAGACCGCTTTCGCTGTAGTTGGCGTAGGTGACCTTGATGCCGTCGGTGATCTTCGTATCGTTGACGTAGACCTCGACATCGTTCAGCGAGAAGTTGTTGCTCGGCGTGCCGATGTCCACATACTCAATGGTGTCGCCGGAGTTCGTGTTCTCGACGGAGTAGTCATACGAAACGGAGACCGAGCCGTCGGACTCGATCCAATAGATGACTTCCTCCGAGGGGACCCGGTAGTAATAGTCCGCGGAGACCGCGCCGAGAACGCAGAGCGCGGCGGTCAGCGCGAACAGAAACGATTTCAGGAATTTGTTCATCTGCTTACCACTTCGGTTCTTCGGTGATCTGGTAAGTGACGCCGCAGTACGGACAGGTGACCGTCGGCGCGCCGGCGACGAGGGTGATGGAGTCCTTCGGGAGCGGAGCGCCGCAGTTATTGCAGGTCAGGACGACTTTTTCCGTCTTCCCGCCCAGATCAATGTTGTAGGTGACGTTCTTCGTCTCTTTGTCCTGCGCGCCCTTGCGGGTGACGATGAGCAGGATGACGGAGGCGACCACCAGCATGATGATGCCGATGATGAGCGACTTGCTGTCAAAGGGAGTGCCGAAGGCGCCCCAGATGAAGAGCACGCCGAAAATGTAGCAGATAACGGATAAGATCTTCGCGACAAGCTTCATTTATTTTTCCTCCATGGCCACAACGCGGCCGGCGCTGTTCAGCTCGAGAATGTATTCCGAGCCGACAGTGTAGGTTCTGTAATCGTAATAGTTGGACGGGGAGAAGTCGTATTCGCGGCCGTTTTCATCGCGGAGCGCGACGTAGTATTCCGCGTAGACATTGCCGGACGTGGAATATTCGGGCTCGACATACGGAGACTCAACGTCGGGGCCGTTGCCGCTGGCGGTGCGGGTGCCGACATTGCCCTGGGTGTAGACGGTCCACTGACAGTACGGTTTGTAGACTTCGTAAACGCAGTCCTGGGTGAGGGCTTCGTAACCGTTGCCGAGGTCGACGGTGTAGGTATCGCCGCAGACTTCCTTGGCGCCCGAGACTTCATAGTCGTAGGTCTGGTACAGCTTGTCCTGACAGCTCGCGTTCGTGGCGTTGGACGGCATGTTGTCCTTCCAACCGGACTGAGTGGAAGGGACATCGCCGACGATGCGGACGGAGGTCTTCCAGCTCTGCTCGATCACGACCGCGTCCACGGTGGTATTGGCGTAGGTCTGCTGGGTCGGCGCGGTGTACGGAACGGCAACGCTGTCATAATCGTCGTCGTAATCGGAATACGATTCGTCAACCAGCGGCATGATGCTGTCATTTGAGGAGCTGCTGCCGTTGAACATGCTGCCCATCATAAAGTAGATGACGACAAACACGGCCGCGATGATCAGCAGGATCACGCAGCCCTTGCCGCAGCCGGCGCGCTTCTTGGAAGCGTTGGCCGCGGTCGTGCCGCCGTTCCCGGCAGCGCTCTGCGGCGTGCTTTCAACGGGACGGGCGGCCGCCGTATCGGAAGTCCCCGAGCTCAGTTCGGAGCCGCAGGATTTGCATTTCAATGAACCGGCGGGGTTCTCGGTGCCGCAGGCCGGGCAGACGATCGGCTTGGCGTCCGCGGACGGCGTTTCGTATACGTGCTGCGCCCCGGTCTGGCGTTCATGCCCTTCGGAAAGGGGAGCGCCGCAGCGGGTGCATTCCTGCGTCCCGGCGGGGTTGCGGTTGCCGCAGAAAGCGCAGACGATATCCGGTCCCTTCTTCGCGGTCTCAATGACTTTCTCATCGGTGATGACTTTCGCCGAGGTCTGTGACTCAAAATTCGTGCTGTCGGACATGGCCGCGCCGCAGCTTTGGCAGGTGCGGGCTGTTCCCGGGTTCTTCGTCCCGCAGTTCGGGCAGGTCCACGTCATTTCTCTGTACCCAATGATCTTCTGTGCCATTGTTCTCTCCCTATCAATAACGCGTAATTTCTATGCTCTTATTATATATTAAAATACGCCGAAAAATCGAAAAAGACTCATCCGCCACAAAAAAAGCCCGCCGAATTGGATCGGCGGGCTGTGCTTTTTGCGGGATTACAGGTTGTAGATGTAGCCGCGCAGGTAGTTCGCGGTCTGCTTGATGGCACGCTTGGCGTCGTCGAGGCTCTTCTCGAAGGCCTTGTCTTCGATCTCGATGACGGAATAGCCTTCATAGCGGATGTCGGTCAGCGCGGAGATGAACTTGGACCAATTCACGTCGCCGAGGCCCGGGATCTTCGGGGACATGTACTGCAGCGGGGTCGCCATCACGCCGACTTCCGCGAGCTTTTCGGGGTACATCTTGATGTCCTTATAGTGGACATGGAAGATCTTGTCCTTGAAATCGTAGATCGCCTTGACGTAGTCCATCTGCTGCCAGACGAAGTGGGACGGGTCGAAGTTGAGGCCGAGGTTCGGGCTGTCGAGGACGGCGAAGACCTTGCGCCAGTTGGCGGGGGAGGTCATGATGTTCTGGCCGCCCGGCCATTCGTCGTTCGTGAAGAGCATCGGGCAGTTCTCAATGGCGATTTTCACGCCGATCTTCTCGGCATAGCGGACGATCGGGGTCCAGACTTCTTTGACCAGTTCAATGTTTTCATCCACATTCTTGGAAGGATCGCGGCCGATGAAAGTGCCGATCATGTTGACGCCGAGCATCTTGGAAGCGTCCATCAGCTTGTAAATGTGAGCGATGGCGGCGTCGGCCTTTTCCTTGTTGGGATCGAGCGGGTTCGGATAGTAAGCCAGCGAGGAAATTTCCACGCCCTTGGATTTGCAGTAAGCGTTGATCTCGGCGGCCTTCTCTTCGGTGAGGTTGGCGACATCAATGTGGCTGACGCCGGCGTAACGGCGGTTCGCGCCGCCGGCAGGCCAGCAGGCGACTTCAAGACATTCCAAGCCGTTCTCGGCGGCGAAATCAACGACTTCCTCAAAAGTCATACCGTCGCAAATGGCGGTCAACAGACCTAATTTCATCATGATGCTATTCTCCTTTTTATGTGATGACGGTTTCGTCATCCGATTGTAAGGCAAATCAATCTGTTTACAGTATATCATATCCGCGGGGAAAATTCAAAATGCCGAAAATCACGACCGCCCGCGGACGGTTCTATACTATAATTAAAATGTAAAAATTCGGCACATTCCGACGGAGTGGATACTTATGGAAATGACACACGAAAACTACGAAGAGCTGAAGAAAACGATCAATTACTACAACTACCAATACCACGTGATGGATTCGCCGATCGTGAGCGACGGGGAGTTTGATCACCTGCTTGTGGAGCTGCGGGAGATGGAAGCGGCGCATCCGGAATGGGTGACGCCGGATTCCCCGACGATGCGGGCCGGCGCGCCGACCTCGGATAAATTCGCCAAGGTGCCGCATCCCGCGCCGGTGCTGAGCTTGGCGAACGCCTTCAATAAAGAGGACGTCCGCGCGTGGTTCGAGCGCCAGGTGAAGACGGACAGCCGTCTGGAATCCGCGGACTTCGTCCTCGAGCCGAAGATCGACGGACTGACGACCGTGCTCCGCTATGAACACGGCGTCCTCGTTCAGGGTGTGACCCGCGGGGACGGCATCGTCGGCGAGGACATCACGGCGAATGTGCGCACGATCCGCTCCATTCCGCTCTCCATCCCGGTCAAGCCGACTTCGTACACGGTCCCGGATGTGCTCGTGGTCCGCGGGGAGACGTTCCTCTTCAATTCCGACTTCGAGAAGCTCAACGCGGAGCTGACGGCGAAGGGCGAGAAGACTTGGCTGAACCCGCGCAACACGGCCGCCGGTTCGCTGCGGCAGATCAATCCCGAAGTGACCGCCCGGCGTCCGCTCTCCATTTACTGCTATCAGATCCTCTATTACGAGGGCGGCACCGTCCCCGATACGCAGTGGGGACGGCTTGAATACCTGAAGGAGCTCGGCTTCCCGGTCAGCTCCGAGAGCCGCTATTATGAGAATTTCGAGTCGATGCTTGCCGGTCTGGACCGCTGGACGGAGGTCCGCGAACAGATCGACTT
The DNA here is from genome assembly GCA_963600285.1 of Anaerovoracaceae bacterium. GTDB lineage: Bacteria > Chloroflexota > Anaerolineae > Anaerolineales > Anaerolineaceae > Flexilinea. Next base: position 3,545 of record CAVCBG010000025.1, on the reverse strand, counting down.
CGACATTGACGGCGTCGTCATCAAGATCAATAATCTCCCCCTCGCCGAAGGTCTCGGCTTCGTGGGCAAAGACCCCCGCGGGCAGATCGCGTTGAAGTTCCCCGCCCGGGAAGTCACGACGACATTGGAGCGGATCGAGATCAACGTCGGCCGCACGGGCGTATTGACGCCGACGGCCGCCTTCGAACCGGTCGTCTGCGGCGGTGTGACCGTCAAGCAGGCGACGCTGCATAACTTCGACTTCATCCGCGACAAGGACATCCGCATCGGCGACCGCGTCCTCATCAAGCGGGCGGGCGACGTGATCCCTTACGTCATCGGGCCGATCATTGACGCGCGGAAGGGCACGGAGAAGATTTATGAACCGCCGACGGTCTGCCCGGTCTGCGGACAGAAAACCGAACGGCTGGAGGGCGAGGTCGCGGTCTACTGCGTGAACGCCTCCTGCCCGGCGCAGCTCATCCGCAATGTGGAGCATTTCGCTTCCCGCGAGGCGATGGACATTACCGGCCTGGGCATCAAGGTCGTGGAGCAGGTCGTCAACGCGGGGCTTGTGGCGGATGTTTCCGACCTCTACATTATGCCCAAGTCCGCGTTGAAGGAGCTGGACGGATTCGGAGAGAAGAAGGCGGACAATCTGCTCGCCGCGATCGAGGAATCCAAACAGCGCCCGCTCGCCCGGCTGATCAACGCGCTCGGCATCCGCGGCGTCGGCGCGGCGGTCGCGGAGCTGCTCGCGAACCGCTTCGGCTCCATTGACGGATTGGCGTCCGCCGATTCGGAGACGCTGCAGTCCATCGAGAGCATCGGGCCGAACATCGCCCAGGCGGTGATTGACTGGTTCGATCGTGATTCCAACCGCCTGATCGTTCAGCGGCTGAAAATGTTCGGGGTCGATCCCATTCAGGAAGTCAAAGACGCCCCCGATCCCGCGTCCCTGCCCCTCGCCGGGATGAACATCGTCGTCACCGGTACGCTGCAGGCCTACTCCCGCGAAGGCATCAAGGCCCTCATCAAGGAAAACGGCGGCAAGTCCGCGGACAGTGTCTCGAAGAAAACGACTTACGTCGTCGTCGGCGACAATCCCGGTTCCAAAGCCGAGAAAGCCGCCCAGCTCGGCGTCCCCATCATCTCCGAGGCGCAGCTGATCGAGATGATCAACCGCTGATACAGAAACAAAAACACCCGCCGGGGAGGCGGGTGTTTTTGTATGCATATTACTTCTTCTTGACCGTGCCGAGGAGGTCGTAGTCGCCGAGGGCGCCGGTGATGGTGACGGGGACGATGGAGCCGATCTTCGCTTTGCCGGAGACGAAGACGAGGCCGTCGATCTCGGGGGCGTCGCGGAAGCTGCGGCCGATGAGCAGGCCGTCGTCCTGGCGGCCTTCAATCAGGACGTCGAGCGTCTTGTCGACGAAGGTCATGTTGATGTCGTGGGAGATCTCCTGCTGCAGGAGGTAGATCCGTTCGCGGCGCTCTTCCTTGACCTCGGTCGGGACGTCGTCGGCGTATTTCATGCTCGGCGTGCCTTCCTCCGCGTAGTAAGGGAAGACGCCGACGCGGTCGAATTCCATCTCCTCGATGAAGTCATACAGCATCTTGAAGTCTTCCTCCGTCTCGCCGGGGAAGCCGGTGATGAAGGTGGAGCGGATGGCGAAATCCGGCATGCGGTCGCGGAATTTGTTGAGCGTGCGGCGGACTTCATCCATGTCGCTGGGGCGGAGCATGCGTTTCAGCACTTCGGGGGAGGCGTGCTGCAGCGGGATGTCGAGATAGGGCAGAATGCGGTTGTCGCCGGTCATCAGGTCGATGAGGTGATCGGAGACGAAGCCCGGGAAGGCGTAGAGCACGCGGATCCAAGGCACGTGCGGCGCGGCTTTCTCAACCTGTTCGAGAAGCCCCGGCAGGGCGTCCTTCTCTCCGCGGTCAATGCCGTACGCGGTGGTGTCCTGCGCGATGAGGATCAATTCCTTGACGCCCTGTTCATCCAGCGCGGCGGCGTCTTTGAGAATGTCGGCCACCGGACGGCTGTGCCATTCGCCTTTGATGTTCGGGATGCCGCAGAAGGCGCAGCGGCGGCTGCATCCGTCCGCGATCTTCAGGTAGGCGGACGCCCCCTGCTGCGCGTATTGGCTCATTTTGTCAAGGTCCAGGCGGGAGGTGGCGGCGTTGAAGGAGGCGTTCGCCTTGATGGAGTCCGTCAGCTGCCCGATCTTCGCGATCTCGCGGGTGCCGAGGAAGGCGTCGATCTTCTTGCAGCCGGCTTTCAGTTCGTCGGCGAAGCGCTCCGCCATGCAGCCCGCGGCGATGAGGTGCTGTTTCTTCGTCTTGTGTTTCGCGAGGTCGTTGAGCGTTTCAATGGCTTCCTCGCGGGCGGGCTTGATGAAGCCGCAGGTGTTCACGATAATGAACTCCGCCTGCGTCGGGTCTTCCTCAAAGGTGTAGCCCTGCTTCGTCAGAATGTTGCCCATCGTTGTTGAGTCAACGGTGTTCTTCGCGCAGCCTAAAGAAACGAGATAAAAAGTGCCTGATTTCATGTGCCTCCGGAATTACGGAATATAAGGTGTCGGTGTGTTCGTCGGGAGCGGCGTCTCCGGCATGGATGTATACGTCGGCTCGTATGTGTTCGTCGGTGTGGGACTGAACTGCGGCGTCGGGGTGGCGGCGAGCAGCGGCGAGAAGTCGATCGTGACGATCTGTCCCAATGTCCCGAGCGTGCCGAGATTCTGCTGATTGTAGGTGACCGAGAGCGCCGCCGCGTTGCCGGTGGTGAGCTCGATCAGGTTCTCCGCGTCGAAGGGGTAGGTGTTCCCGGGGACCGTTCTGCCGGTGAAGACTTCTTTGCCGTCGGCGGTGACTTTCATGTAAGTGCGCTGGTTGGCGGTGACGAAAATGCGCACCGGGGAGACGTCCGTCTCCTCCTCGGATTCCTCCTCCGCGGACGCGGCTTCGGTTTCCGCGATGAGCATCTGAAGCTCTTCCGGGTTCGGCGTCGGCGTTTCCGTCTCGAGAACGAACGGCGTGTGGGTGGTGTTCTGGTATTGATCGAGCAGGTTGAACGCCGCGGTCGGCTCGGAGACGGACCGTCGGTAGGCGGTGATGGTGATGGCGGAATAGATGATGATGCCGGCGATGCCGACGATCACGAATACGCCGACGAAGAGGTCCGGCGTGAAGAAGCTCTTCAATTTGCCCGCGCGCTTCGCCGGCTTGTGCTTCTTGCCGGCGGGGCGGTTGTTCTTCTCAAGCGTATATTCCTGCAGCGCCGTCGCGAACTCCAGCATGATGTCGTCCACGTCGAGATCCAGGAACGCGGCGTAGTTGTTCAGCATCCCGCGCGCCTGCATGAATGACGGCAGCTGTTCGAAATTGCCCTGCTCCATGGACTCGATATAGATCGAGCGGATCAGGGTCTGCGACTCGCAGTCCTCAACGGAAAGGGACAGGGCCTTGCGGCGGAACGCCAGCTTGGCGCCGATCTCCTTGAAAATCTCCTGCGGGGTCTTCTCCTCGGGCGCGGAGGAGGCGGATTCGTCCTTTTTCCG
>CAVCBG010000024.1:0-10704 GCA_963600285.1 Anaerovoracaceae bacterium | reverse complement strand
CATTTTTGCGTTATGATATAAACAGGGAAGAAAAGGAGAAAATCGAAAATGAGCATTGTTGTATCAACCGTTGAGACCGCGCAGGAAGTCATGCCGATGCTGGCGGCACCGAACAGCCGCGTCATGGCGGGCGGGACGACGTTCGTGAATCCCGACGTCGAACTGCATCTGGTCGACATCAGCGGCATCGAAGGCATGGACACCATCCGTCAACGCGGGACGAAGGTCGAGATCGGCACGCTCGCCACGTTGGAATCCCTGGCGTCCTCGATGCTCATCCGCGCCTGCGCGCCGGAACTTGCCGAAGCGGCTGAGAATGCCGGCACGGAAGACTCCCGTTCCCGCGGGACGATCGGCGGGGGCATCTGCTTCCCGAAGGTCGGCGATGTCGTGCCCGCGCTGCTCGCGCTCAACGCCATGATCACCATGCGGACCGACACGGACTTCCGCGAGGTCAATATCGACCGCCTGTTCCCCGGCGCGAACGGCATCGCGCTCTCCTTTGACGAATGGATCACGAAGATCACCTTCCCCTATAAACCCGGTGAGAACACCGGCGGCGCGTTCGCGAAACTCGGCGAATGGACACCCGCGGACGAATCCGTCCCGACGGCCGCTGCCGTTCATATGACACTGGACAGCAATAAGAAGATCACCGCCGTCCGCGGCGGCATCCGTCCGGGAACGGGGCGCGCGGCGCGTATGTTCCCGCTGGAGAAAGCGTTGAAAAACAAGACCGCGTCGGAATCCCTCTTCGCGGAGGCGGCTGCCGCCCAGGCGCGCGTCTCCTGCCCGGAGAACGCCGACGAAGTCAGCGGCATGCTCATTGATATTCTGCGCCGCTGCGTATTGATGACCGAGCGCGAGGAAGCAATTTGAGCAGCCGGCACCTGGTCCTCTCCGATCTGCACGAGAACTTCGACGCCCTGAACCGCTTCATCGCGGCCGCGGAGAAAACCCCCGGCGGGTTCGACGATATCTGGCTCTTGGGGGATACCTTCGGCCACTCGGGCGAGTCCACCGGCATCGACGAGCTGACGCAGTCCGTTATTGAACGCCTGCGCGGCCCGCTGGATCGGGTCACGGAGGCTGTCGCCGGCAACTGGGAATTCTGGCTCGAGCATCCCGAAGGGGAAAACCGCGACCGGGACAAGCATGCCGAGCAGCTCGACCCGCGCCGCGAATTGATGAATAAAAAACAAAATCGGGACTTCTTCAAACGCCTGAGCGGCGATGCCTCCCGTGTATGCGGGGACTTCACCCTCTTCCACGGCTGCTCATACGCCTGTTACGGCAACAGCAGCTACCGTCCCGCGGCCTGCGAATGCTATCTGTTCCCGCGGTCATTGAATATCGTCACCCGCGGACTTTTCGGCAGCGCCGAACATCTGACCACACGCCACTTCCTGTTCGGGCATACCCACATCCCGGGCTGGTTCGCCTACTCCGAGGAGAGCATGGTGAACATGTGGCAGTTCTTCACCCCCGACCTCGCCGGACGGGAATACCGATACGGCGGCGGCCGCAGACGCTTCGGGATCAACCCGGGCAGCGCCGGCATTGCCGGCAGAAAGACCCCGCGGACCGCGCTCCTGCTCGATACCGCGGAGCGGACTTTCATGTATCTGACTGATGAAGAGAGGTAACGCAATATGGATCCGCACTTTTTTGAGGAAATGATTCAATCCATCACGGACGTGACCGAGCGGGGACGAAAGATCGCGCTTCGCTACACGGGCGTGCAGAAGTCCGGCGGCTCGACGCTGGCTTTTGAATTCAACTGCCCCGATGACGGAAGCCGTTACTATCTGAAATTCTCCCCCAACGAAGATAACGGCGGCGGCGAGATTCGGGTGCTCCCGAAGGCCGCGCGCCTTTTCAAAAATGAAACCATCACCGAAGCCGACGGACTGAAGCGCCTCGGCTACATCCCGGTGCCGTCCATCATCACGGACGAACCCTCCCGCTTCAACGCCGAGTTCGCGAACCTCTTCCCGAAGGATGATTACGTCCTCCAGCTTCAGACCGCCGCGGAAGGCAAACCCGCCGAACGCGAGCTGCCGGAAGCCATCGTGGACCGATTGCAAATTCTGCTCGCCCTCGCGAAGCTGCTCCGCACCTGCGCCAAGAACCGCATTGCCTACGTCGACGTCAAGCCGCTCGAGCATCTCTTCTGGACCAAGCAGGACGGCAAGATCCGCATCACCCTCATCGACTGGGGCAACTCCCGCTCCGCCGCGAACGCCGCGCAGCTGGCGGAGGACCTTCGCAAATACTGCCGCGCCATTCCCGAGATCGTTTACGGACACAAGATGGCCGACCTGCAGTACAAAGGCAAGCTGACCTACCCGATTCAGACCGAGGACCGGCAGGGATTGATGCCCTTCCTCGCCTCCTTCTCCTTCAACGGTGAATTGGCTCCGCTCTCGCAGGAATACGCCGCCCTGATCGGCGAACTGCTCTCCGGCTCCGCGAATGAGCTCCGCGCCCAGAACCGCTGCGCCGCGGTATGGGATTCCGTCATCGCCGGGCTGGACCGCGCCATCCTCGCGCTGCAGGGCTCGAACGCCCATGACACCATCGCGAACATGGACGGCCGCGCCAAGCAGATCCTCGCCGCCTCCCGCACGGTAAGTTTCGCCGACACCCTGAACGCCCGCGCCGCCTCCATCAGCAGCCACGCCGCCTGGACGGCCGCGGCCATCCGCTTCACGCAGAGCTGGTACGGCAAACTCGACCTGCTCCCGCGGACGGAGTTCGACGACGCCGCGCGGCAGATCGCCGCGGGCGACATTGCCGGTGCCAAGGCGACCTTCAACGCCATCCATGAATTCGTCAGCGCCAAGATCGCCCAGTCCGGCAGCTTCCGCGAAGTCCGCGACCTGCTCGGCGGGTACCTTGACCTCATCCGAGACGTCCTCGACGCCTGGGATTACATCGACAGCTACGACAACAAGAAAAAGACAGCCTCCGACCTGATGGAAAGCCTCAGCACCTCTCCGCTGCGGGTCAACGACCCCATCCTCGCCGGGCTTTACAAAGGCCTCAAGAACGGCGGCAGCGTCCCTGCCACCGCGGCGGATGCCTTGAAGGAACCCGAGAAGCAGCCCGAAGCCGCCCCCGTGAAGGCCGAGGCGCCGAAGACGGAGGAACCCGCTCCCGAAGCGCCGAAGCGTCAGAAGGCGAAGCTCCTCACCGACAAGGATGAGGAACCCGCCGAAGATCCGCTCATCGCCTCCACCGTCCGCGCCGCGCGGAATCTGGAGCTGGAAGCGAACCGCACCGACAACTTCATGGCGCTGCGCCAGACCGGCTTCTATCAGCGGCTGAATGAGTTCTGCCTGAACCGCAACGCCTTCGACAACGAAAAAGTCCGCGAAGCCTTCAACCCCGTCCTCTGCCGCATCGTGGAGAAGGTTGACCTGTGGGGCGCGAACCTCCGACCGGAGAAATACTTCGTCTCGGATGACGCCGTCAACAGCATTGATTGGCTGCTGAACATCTCCCCGCTGGTTTACACCTGCAATGTGAACTACGAAGACGAGGATTACAACCTCGGCGCGCTGATCAAGAATAAGCTCGGCGACGTGTTCCAGTCCCTGTATTACGCGCTCGCGAAAGAGCAGACCGCCGGTGAACCGCCGGAGATCCCCGCCAAGATCCAGCAGATCAAGATCCTCCGCAAGCGTCTGGACATGGAGAACCTGAATTATCTCCGTTCCCTGATCGACCGCGGCGAATTCGAGTCCGCGAACCAGATCATCAATCTGCATTACTCCGAGTCGCCTTACACCTTCGACCAGTTGAACAACGAGATCGGCGCCAAGCGCAAGGAACAGGCCGACCAGAAGACGATCGCCATCGTCAACTCCGTCCTCAACGACCTCGGCTCCAACGACACGAAACTCGAGACCACCCGCTACCTGAACAGCCAGCGTTCGGCGATGCTCATCTCCGACCGCTTCTTCAGCTTCAAGAACCGCGGCACCCAGCTTTTCGACCTGCAGGATGAGCTCTCCAAGACCAAGAACGCCCTGAATGAGCAGAAGCAGTCCATCAACGCCATGCGGGCCTTCACCATCGGCGCGCTTGCCGCCGCGATTGCCGCGCTCGTCATCGGCATCCTCATCTTCGCCTCCAGCAACGCCCGCAGCGCCACCATGTCGCGCCAGATCGCCGCGCTCTCAACGGCGAACGCCGAATTCCGCGCGGAGAACAACGCCATGCTCGCGGCTGTCGCGCAGACCGCCGCCGTGCAGCCGGAGTTCCCGACGCCCATCCCGACCGAAGTCCCGACGCCCACGCCCATCCCGACGGAACCCTCCGTGGTTGACCTTGTGGAAGGCGCCGCCGTATCCCAGGCCGACGCGCGGCTTGATTCCCTGCTGGGATCCGCGGTCACCTTTGACCTGGACGGCGCGGCGGTTCTTTACGCGGATGAGACGCTGAGCGCCGACAACCAGCTCGGCACCGTTGTCAACTACGCCGAGGAGCTCAAAGGCAGACTCGCCGCCTATACCGATACCGCCATCAACATCGAGGCCGACTTCAATATCGGCCGCAGCCAGATCGAAACCGCCAATAACCGCGTGGTGCAGAACGGCTCCTATATCCGTCTGTATTCCGATACCCCGTCCGAGACGACGCCGATCTTCATCCTGCAGAAGGGCATCGAGCTCGTCGGCACCGCCTCCGCCTGCACCGATTCGCAGACGCAGTCCTTCTGCCACGGGACGATCTCGATTTGGTTTGACCGCGCCGCCATTGAATCCAACCTGCACTGACCGGAGGGACTATGACGAATAAAGAATCCGCCGCCAAACAGGGGATCATTGACCTGATCCTCAAATGGAAACTCAACTCCGCCGAGGTGCAGCTGCAGAAAGACAGCGAATACCTCAGCGAAGCTTCCCGCCGGGAGCTCACGCAGCTGCTGAACCAATACCGCGCCTACGACAAGGTGATGTTCTCCGTTGCCGAGAACAGCGAGAAGAACCCGGAGACGGCGCAGATGATGATGAACCGCATCCCGCGGGAGATCCTCATCACCCATCCCTCTTACCGCAAGACCGGCGCCAAAGTCCGCAAGGATGACGACGCGAAACGCCTCACCACCGCCATGAAGCGCTGCGACGAGGCGGAACGCTGCATCGGCGAGCTGAACGAAGCCAAAGCCGCGGACGCCCTTGAGTCCGTGAAGCAGCTCATCCCCGACTGGGAATCCAAGCCGGAGCTCCGCGTCCGTGTGGAGGCGCTCTCCGAGGAGAACCGCAAGCTCTCCCGCGGCTTGGAAATTCAGCGTCAGATCTCCGCCCTGCGTGAAACCGGCGGTCAATCCGCTTACCAGAAGGCGCTCGCGCTCCTGAACGAGTACGACGCGCTGGGACTCGAAGCCTACGGCGTGCATCTCTTCGATGTGGAAGAGGACCGCGAAGCCCTGCTGCGGATGATGGTCCGCGCGGACGGTTCCTCGTGGACGTACCGACTGACGCCCTCCGCTTCGCAGGAGATCATCCGGCTGGAGCAGTCCATCCGTTCCCTCGAGGACGCGGAAAACAAGAACCTGCGGGTTCTCATCAATAACAACTCCCGGCTGCTGACCATTCTCATCAATGAGCTCGAGCACTTAGAGCCGGATTCCGAACAGGCGATCCAGGCCTCCGCCCGCATCAGCGAGCTGCGCGAACGCAACCAGCGCCTGCATACCGACATCCTGACCGAAGTCGCCACCCGCTCCGATGAATACTGCGACGTGGCGGAGAAGGCCATGAACGAAGGGGAGCTCGACGCCGCCCGTTCGTATTTGAAGATGGCCGCCGACACCGGCAAGCCCGCCGCGGGCGGCGGTGACGACGATTACCTCGGCGAAGTCTCCCTGCCGACGAACGTCACGGAGCGCATCAAGACCCTCGAGCAGAAGCTCGCCCAGGCGCAGCAGGTCCGCGACCGCGTCCGCAAGCAGGTGGATTCCATCCGCCGCGAGTTCTACAACGGCGAGGACTTCTCCATCAACCGTCTCTTCTCCTGGAAGACCACGTTGGAAAACTGCACCCGCGACGACCCGCACGCGCCGGGCGTGGAGCAGCTCTCCGCGGAAGTCGGCGAACGCTATGCCGCGGCGCTGGCGTACCTGATGGAGAAGACCGCGTACGATATTGACGCGGACCTGCTCAAAGGCGACGCCGAAGCGGCCGCTTCCCGTCTGGACGGGGTGACGCCGTTCTTCTCCACCGAGGAGCAGAAGGAATTCGTCAGCGAACAGCTGCGCAAGATCAACGACGCCGAAGCCGTCCGCCGCAAGGCTGCCTCCCTGAATGAGGAGCTCCGCCGCATGGAAGAGACCGCCGAGGCGAACATGAGCTGCGGCGACACCGAGCTCAAGCGGGCGAAGGAAACCGTCCGCGCGGTGGCCGAGCTTTACAGCGGGGAGAACAACGGTCAGCCGCAGGAGAGCGAGACGGAGAACAAGAATCTCCTCGCCCGCATGCAGCTGCTGCACGACTCCGGCGAGCTTTACGCGAAGTTCAAGAACGCCGCCGCCGCGGGCACCCAGGACGAAGCCCAGCAGGCCGCCGCGGACCTCGAAAGCTCCGCGCTCTATCAATTCCCGGCCGTCCGCTCCGCGCTGGCGATCTTCTGGCGCGACGCCGCGCTCTCGGATAAGACTTCCGAGGAGAACGTGACGCTCTACTTCACCCGCGCCTCCCGCATCGCGCAGGAAAGCGGCGACGCCGCTTTGCAGGCGGAGATCGCGGACGCCTCCGCGGCGTACAATGACCGCAACGACCGCGGCCGCCAGATCAATTTGATCCTCGAAGCCCTCCGCGGCTTTTACAATGAAAAGAATTTCGCCGCCGGCGTTGACTTCATCAACAACCGCATTGACGCCGAGCAGCGTACCGACCCGCAGATCACATTGTGGGCGGATAAGATTGAGCAGTGCTTCCGCATGGAGCAGTCCGAACGCCTGCTGAAGGAAGCCCGCGAGGCTTTTGAGAAGGACGAGCTGATCAAGGCGGAGGAGCTCATCGCCCAGTCCCTCGACTTCTTCTACTCCGTCGAGGGCGCCCAGCTGCAGAAATCCATCGTCACCAAACGCGAGGACGAGGAACGCGACGTCCGCGAACTGCAGTCCTTCCTCAATGTCGACCTCGGCACGGATGCCGTCCGCGATGAGGAGACCACGGCCAAGATCCGCTACATCCGTGAACGGCTGCGCGCCGTTGATAAGAAAAACATCCGCGACCTGAAGCTGCTCGGCGCCATCGGTACGCTTGAGGCCCAGGTCAATCAGCTCGCCGATCAGGAGACCGCCGAGTTCAACCAGATGCGCTCCGTCTTCGCCAGCAAGCTCATCGCCGGCCCGGATTCGCTCGTCGAGGCGGATGACACCTTGAAGGAGATCGAGTCCCGCAGCTGGATCAATAACTTCCGCGCCGAACTCATGCAGATGAAGGCCGAGAAGAGCTCCATCGAGCGCGTCTACCGCTCCCTGAAGGCGGTCATTGACCAATCCGAGACTTACGCCAAGATGGGCGACTTCAGCTCCGCGAAACGCATCCTCGATTCCTATACCGAGGAGAATTTCAGCGAATATCCCGGCTGGCTGACCGTCATGAAGCAGTCCGCCGCGGACCGCATTGACCGCATGGACGCGAAGTACCAAGAGGTGCAGAAGGTGTTCGACCCGGATATGAGCCGGGCGAATAACATCATCGCCCGCGTCAACAAGGTCTTCGAAAGCAACATGCCGGACGCGGAGGAGATCTTCAAACTGCGCACGGAGCTCGAGCGCCAGCGCATGATCCTCGAGAAGGAGATCAAAGTCGACACCGAAAGCAACGCCTATCTGTCCTCGATCTCGTTCCTGGAGGAAGTGATGCGCTGGGCGGAAACGATTGCTGAGTTCGACTTCGGCATTGACTTCCCGCAGGAAGTGTTCTCGGTCGAGCCGCTTTATCAGCTGCGCCGCATCGGCAAATCCCTCTACGAGAGCATCCCGCCGCTGATGATCGAGATTCAGCCGGTCCTCGCGCGGGAGAACAAATGGCTCGAACGGCGAACCCGCGTCCGCCAGGCCCTGCAGCAGATCAACAGCTGCTACACCGCCCCGGGACGGATCAAGCAGTCCCGTTTCCATGAAGTGGAAGCCGAGATCGACAACCTGACCATGGTCGCCCTCCTCGACAGCGAGAAGCAGGCCTTGGACGAGACGGTCGCCATCATGAACCGGACCCGCCGCGCCCGTTCGCTCGCGATTGCCGGCGTCATTTCGCTCATCATCATCCTGGCCGCGCTGTATTACTTCCTGCCCTGGATCGCGGAAGCGCTGGGCATCGGGGCTTAGGGATGGAAGGCGTCTGCCTGATTTACTCCGGCGGGGAATACAAACCCTGCCCGAAGGAGCTCATCGACCGCGCCGCCTATATCATCGCCTGCGACCGCGGGTATGACTTCGCCAAGCGCGACGGCGTCGTGCCCGACCTTGTCATCGGCGACTTCGACTCCGCGGAGTCCATGCCCGGTGAGGAGATCCCCGTGGAACGCTGGAAGCGGGAGAAGGACGACTCCGACACCATGCTCGCGATCAAGGAAGCGCTCGGCATGGGATACCGGGACTTCGTCATCGTCAACGCCCTCGGCGGACGGCTGGATCACCTTTACGCCAATGTCCGCTCCGCCGCCTACATCGCAAGCTTCGGCGGGGTCTGCATTCTTGAAGGAACCGGCTCCGAGGTGACCGCCTTCGGCCCGGGACACGAGATGACCTTCCGCGGCGTCCCCGGTACGCCGATCTCCGTTTTCGCGGGGAATGAGCGCTGCGAAGGGGTGAAGATGACGGGAACGTATTACAAACCGGCGGGCGGCGTTTTTCGAAGCGACGAACCGACCCTCGGCCTCAGCAACAAATTCGTCGCGGAGACGGCGGTGATTTCGGTTGAGAAGGGTGTTTTGATCGTCATTCAGCCGGACGGTGAGTAAGTTAATAATAACCGCATAACCGTTTCGGCGTGAAGTGTTCGGAACGGCTTATAATTGTGGTGAGTAAATAACACGCGCGAACGCGTGAATATGGATGGATAAAATTATGAAAAAACCTCTTGTTTTTGTAGTTATGGACGGTGTCGGCTACGGGAAAGACGAAGCCGGTGATGCCGTAAAGCACGCGAATACCCCGACCCTGGATTGGCTTCTCGCCAACTGCCCGAACACCCGCATCAAGGCGCACGGCACGGCCGTCGGTCTTCCGAGCGATGCCGACATGGGCAACAGCGAAGTCGGCCACAACGCCCTCGGCTGCGGTCAGATCTACTCCCAGGGCGCGAAGCTCGTCAATGACAGCATCGAGTCCGGCTCCATGTTCGAGTCCGATACCTGGCAGGATATGGTGAAGAACTGCAAGGAACACAAGTCCACGATGCACTTCATCGGCCTGCTCTCCGACGGCAACGTTCATTCGCATATCAACCACCTGAAGGCCATGATCGCCCGCGCGAAGGCCGACGGCGTTTCCAAGGTCCGCGTCCATGCCCTTCTGGACGGCCGCGACGTCCCCGCTACCTCCGGTATGCAGTACATCGACGACATTCAGAGCTACCTCGACAGCCTGAACGACGCGAATTTTGACGCCCGCATCGCTTCCGGCGGCGGCCGTATGGTCATCACCATGGACCGCTACCAGGCCAACTGGGAAATGGTCAAGGCCGGTTGGGATACCCACGTCCTCGGCAAGGGCCGTCAGTTCGCCTCCGCGAAGGAAGCCTATCAGACCCTCCGCGACGAGACCGGCAACATCGACCAGGACCTGCCCGCGTTCGTGATTGCCGAGAACGGCAAGCCCGTCGGCACCATTGAAGACGGCGACTCCGTGATCTTCTACAACTTCCGCGGCGACCGCGCCATTGAAATTTCCATGGCCTTCGACTACGCCGACTTCGACAAATTCGACCGCGAACGCGTTCCGAATGTCCTCTACGCCGGTATGCTCCAGTACGACGGCGACCTCAAGCTGCCGAAGCGCTTCCTGGTCAACCCGCCCGCCATCAAGAACACCCTGTCCCAGCTGCTCGTCGCGAACGGCATCAAGCAGTACGCCGTCTCCGAGACCCAGAAATACGGCCACGTGACCTACTTCTGGAACGGCAACAAGTCCGGCAAGACCTCCGAAGAGCTCGAAGTCTTCTGCGAAGTCCCCTCCGACGTTGTCCCCTTCGAACAGCGCCCGTGGATGAAATCCGCCGAAGTCACCGACAAGGTCCTCGAGGCCATTGAATCCGGCGAGTACGGCTTCATCCGCTGCAACTACCCGAACGGCGACATGGTCGGCCACACCGGCGACTTCCGCGCCACGATGATCGGCGTCGAGTCCGTTGACCTCGGCCTCTCCCGCATCATCAAAGCCATGGACAGCCACGACTTCACGCTCATCGTCACCGCCGATCACGGCAACGCCGACGATATGATTGAACGCAACAAGAAGACCGGCGCCATCTCCCCGAAGACGTCCCACTCCCTGAACCCGGTGCCGTTCATTATCTATGACAAGGACACCCGCTACGAGATGAAAGACGGCAACTTCGGCCTCGCGAACTGCGCCGCGACCGTTGCCAAGATCCTCGGCCTCAAGGCTCCCGATATGTGGGAAGAATCCATTATCAAGTAAATGCGGTTTACAACAAAGCGCCCGGTTCTCGGGCGCTTTTT
>CAVCBG010000023.1:0-11068 GCA_963600285.1 Anaerovoracaceae bacterium | reverse complement strand
GGTGTTTGGGACTGTCAAGCGCGGTTCCCTTCAGCCGTTTTGAGATCTCGGTCGAGACGATGCGGTTGCACTGCCACTTCGCCTTGAAGCTCAGGCTGCTGCCGGTCAGGGTGGCGCCGGAGCGGTAGTAGTGATAGAGGCGGTCGGGGATGAAGGTCCACCGTGAGGCGCGGAGGAGCAGGTTGAAGTTGAAGAGCAGGTCTTCGGCGGTGCGCAGGCGGGTGTCGAATTCCAGACCGCGGACCAGGTCGGCGCGGACGATTTTCTTCCAAATGCTGTTCATGGAGATGCCGGCGAGCATCTTTTCAAGGATGGTGTCGAATTCTTCCTTCTCGAACACACGGACGGCGTCGAACATCGGGGATTCGGCGGCCTGCGTCCCGCCGGGGTATTCGATGATGTAATCGCACTGAACGACGTCGGAATTCGTGCTTTCGGCGGTGTTCAGCAGGGTTTCGAGCATGGACGGCTCCCACCAATCGTCGGCGTCAAGGAAGGTCACCCAGTCGGCGGCGATTTTGGTCAGGCCGCAGTTGCGCGTACCGGAGGCGCCGGGGTCGCGGTCACTCTCCATGGGAACAAAACGGCTGTCCTTCTCCGCGTATCGGCGCAGGATCTCGGGGCTGTCATCCGTGGAGCGGTCATTGATCAAGAGCGCACGCCAGCCGTCGAAGGTCTGCGCCGCGACGCTGTCAAGGCAGCGTTCGAGCGTGTCGGCGGCGTTGTGGACGGGGATGATGATGTCGACGGATGCCTTTGCCATGGCTCAATCCTTTTTCTCGAACATGCGGGCGCGGCGGGCGCGGACGATCGGCGCGAGCACCTTGCGGGCGAGGTATTTGGCGTAGATGACGGAGAATTTGCTGCCTCCGTCGCGCAGATGAATTTTGATCATGTCCGGCCAGCAGCGGTCATCTTCGGCAATGGACTTCGCCGAGGCATGCAGGCGGAAGGCCGCCATCGGCTCGGAGTCGGCAAGGTAGACGAGCTTCGAGACGCGGGCAAGGCGGACCCAGAGGTCGTAGTCCATGGCGAAGTAAATGCTGTCGTCGAGCGGACCGACTTGCTTCCAGAGGTCCGCGCGCCAGAATGACGCCTGCTGCGGAATGTGGACGTAGCCCTGTTCCAGCTTGCGCAGATCGGTCTGCTTGGCGTTGAAGCTGCCGATCTTGGCGCCTTCCGCGTCGATGAAGTCGCAGTTGCCGTAAACCAAGCCGACGTCCGGGTGCGCGGTCAGGTAGGCGACGGCTTCGGAAACGGCACGCGGATAGAGGACGTCGTCGGAGTTGATCCAGGCAAGGATCTCGCCGTTCGCGCGGGCGAAGCCCTTGTTGATGGCGTCGGTCTGTCCCTTGTCCTTCACGGACTCCCAATAGGCGACGCGGTCCTCGTATTTGCGGATCACGTCGACGGTCTCGTCGGTCGAGCCGCCGTCCATGATGATGTACTCGATATTCGGGTAATCCTGCGCGAGGACGGATTTGATCGTCTCCTCAATAAAGCCGCCCTGATTATAGGAAGGCGTCACGATCGTTACGAGCGGTTTTTCATTCATATCAATGCTCCAAATCGTAAATAATGTAATCGGACTCCTGCCGGTAGACGGTCGCGTTTTCGTTAAGGTAACGCTGCAGGCGGGGCTGTTCGTAGAATTTGTCAAGGTCGGTCACGACCAGCCAGCGGTAATTCCAGAAGGTCGTGTTCAGGGTGACGAGGGCGTCGTACTCGTCCATGCTCTCGACGGAGGTATCCCAAATGCCGGGGTTGTGCAGTCCCCAGTAAGTCATCCCGCCGCCGTAGTCATCCATGATGCCGATGGTGGAGATGCTGCCTTCGTACGGCTCAAGTTCCGCCATCCAGTCCTTCCAGCGCTGCGGCCAGGCGCGGTAATCCGTGCGGTGCATGGTCATCACGCTGTCGGCAGCCCACCAGGCGCAGAGGAAAAGTCCGCAGAGGGAGGCAGCCGTCAACAGCAGCCGTTTTTCATGAAGCGCTTCCGCCACGCGGGCCACGAGCGAACCGATGCCGAGCGCGATGAGCGGGAAGAGCGGCAGCTGGTAGTAGTTGTGCGTGCCGATGTGATGCGCAAGGCAGAGGCCGTAGATCACATAGCCCGCGAAATACCCGATCCAGGCGGCGCGGCTGTTCTTATCGCGGATCAGCAGGATGCCGACGAGCGCCGCGATGAAGAGCGGGATCGTGAAGACCTGGTCGATCATCCGCAGCCAGCGGACGTAAAACGAGGGGTTGATGAGTTCGGAAAGGAAGAAACGGCCCTGATACTGCTGGACCAGGAATCCCTCGACGAAGTACCCCCAATAGTTGTAAATCAACATCGGCGCGAGGCAGAGAACCGCCGCGAGCCAGACGCGCCAATTCTTTAAGGTTGCAACGAATCCGCGGGAGGCGATCAGCCCGACGGCAATCGCGAGCCCGAGCGGGAAGGCGGCCACCTGCTTGATGAAGATGCAGACGCCCGCCGTGATGCCGAGCGGAAGCATCCGCGCGAATGAATCCGGCGCCTCGATCCAGCGTTTCAGGAAGTACATCGCCCAGATCAGCAGGCAGACCATGATGATGTCCGGCTGGAATGAACGCGAGGCGATGACGCCGTACGGGAAGAAGCAGTACCAGAAGAGCGCGCCGAGCATGCCCGCGGTCCCGCAGAGGGAATCCGCCAACAGCACCAAGCCGACAGCGCCGATCAGCCAAAAGAGAATGGACGTGAAACGCGGAATGCGGAGATCCGCGCCGCCGAAGACATTGTAAAGCGCGGCGGTCAGCTTCTCGTAAACCGGCGGCTCGATCCAAGCTTCCTTCATGCCGCGGGAATAGGCTTCGTGGTTGTATTCCGGCGTCTCGTCTTCAAGCACGCCGCCCTTATCAATGAAGAACGCCCGCGCCATCAACGCGGAGTGCATCTGCCGGGCGGGGTGAAAGTCCAGCGGCGGGTCGTCGAAGTCCACCATTCGCAGGGCGAAGGCGGCGAGGATGACCGCGAGGACGAGGATGATCTTGGGTGCGCGTTTCACGGGAGCAGCTCCTCGTATTCTTTCAGGGATTCAAGGCGTTTGGCCGTGCGGTTCGCGTACAGCTTCTCCGCCGCGGAGGGGCTCACCGACATGAGCAGCGTCAGGATGAGACGGTTTTTGTCTTCCTTGACGCGGTCGGGGGCGAGCTTGTACGCCTTGCGGTAAGCGTCAAGGCTTTTCTTCGCCATGCCGGCCGTCGAGAGGTAATAAGCGTCGATCCAGGCAGCGCCGCCGCGGATCTCTTTCTCGATGGGGAGGGCTTTCGCGGAAGTCAGCGGATCCGTGAGCAGCCAATCCGCCAGGCGGGCGGCTTCTTTGCCGAAGTCCTCCGCGTGGGCGATGTTCTTCGCGCCCTCATGGTAGCGCGCCGCCGCCAGGGGTTCGTTCAGATATACGAATTTTCCCTCGGCGAACATTCGCAGCCAGAGGTGATGATCGAGCAGATAATGATAGCTGAGGTCCAGGCCGCCCGCGCGGTCCCAAGCGGAACGGCGGAAAAATACGCCGGGCTGGGAGATGACGCGGAAGCTCATCAGTTCCTCGTAGGTGTACTGTCGGAACTTCATGACGTTGATCAGCTTGCCCGCCGCGTCAATGGAGAGCACGTCGCCGTAGACCGCGTCCACGTCGGGATGCTCCGCGAGGTAGGTCAAGGCCTTCTCCGCCGCGCCCGCGAGATAGAGGTCGTCGGAGTTCAGCCAGCCGATGATCTCCCCGGTAGACGCCGCCACGCCTTTATTGACGCCGTCCGCCTGTCCGCGGTCGCGTTCGCTGCGCCAGAGCGTCAGGCGGTCGGCATACGAGGAAATCAGCTCCGCGCTGCCGTCCGTGGATCCGCCGTCCATGACGATGTATTCCATGCCGGGGATGCCCTGACGCAATACGGAATCCATGGTCTGCTTCAGGAAAGCGGCCTGATTAAATGACGGAGTGATAACGGAAAGGGACGGCAGCATGATTTTAAAACAGGGTATTGTAATCCACCTTGGGGTAGACCTGCAGCTTGCCGCCGACGGTCGCGTCAATGATCTCGCGGCCGTCCGCCTTATACGCCTCGCGCGCCATGGTGTAAGCGCGTTCGGAGGTGTCGAGGTCGGGCAGCTGCCAGCGGAAGCCCTTGCCGAAGTAACCGGCGTTGAAATGGTTCGGGTCGTCGCCCTGGGAGACGACGGTCTCGTTCGGCTTGCCCTTCGTGGCGAAGTTATGGTCGACGCCGATGAGGATCACCTGCGAGAAGCCGAGGTAATACGCCGTCTGCATGGCCATGTAAGTCACCGTCGCGCCTTCCCACATTCGTTTGCGGATGTCCTTCTGGAAGGTCGGGCCGGTGTAGGTCGCGTAGAGGAAATAGAGGTCGTCGGCGGGCTTGAGGTACTTCATCGCCCGGGTGGTGACGAACTTCGGCATCGTCAGCGCCTGAATGTCCTCATGCGTCTGTTCAACGACGAGGTCGTTCACGCAGAGGTAATACGTCGTCTGAAAGCCCCATTCGGGGAAGGCGAGGTAGATGCGGTTCAGGCCGATGGTGTATTCGTTCTTCAGCTTGGAGATGTCGGTGTTCTTCAGGCTCGGACCGTTGCCGATGATGAAGCAGCGCTCGCCCTTGTGCGTATCGCGAAGGGCGGCCAGCCGTTCGATCGTGTCTTTCCGTTCCGCGCTGAAGTAAGCCTCCGGGATGTCTCCCAGACGCTTCACGGCGTCATAAGCGTTCTTCCCCGCGTTCAGAACCGGCGCGGGGACAACCTTTTTGATCGTATCTTTCAGCATTACATCGTCTTCCGAATTTCTTCGAAGTCATCGAGCGGGATATCCAGGCCGATGAGCAGGTTGCGGATGGTGTTCCAATGGACACGTTCGCAGGCGACGGGGCTGAAGTTGCAGTTGTGCGGGGCGATGTAGACATTCGGCATGGCGCGCAGCGGGGAATCCATCGGCAGCGGCTCGGTCTCGAAAACGTCCATCGCGGCGCCGGCGAGCTTCTTCGCGGAAAGGGCTTCGGCCAGGGCGGCTTCATCCACAACGGGACCGCGGGAGGTATTGATCAAATAGGCGGTCGGCTTCATCATGGCGAGGGTCTTCGCGTTGATGAGGTGGCGGGAGGTTTCATTCAGGTCGGTATGGCAGGTGACGAAATCGGATTCGTTCAGCAGCTGTTCAAGAGGAACCTGCTCGATGTGGTTCTCGATGAGGAAGTCCGGTTTGATGGGGACGATATCGTTCATGAGAATGCGGCAGCCGAAGGCGCGGACGCGGCGGGCAACGGCCTGGCCGATGTTGCCGGCGCCGATAATGCCGACGGTGGTTTCGGAAAGGGTCGTGATGGCGGGTTTATCCCATGCACCGGCGTGCATCGTGCGGTCCATGACGGTCAGACCGCGGGCGAAGTTCAGCATATAGCCAACAGCGGTTTCGGAAACAGGGATGGTGAAGGCGTTGAGCGTGTTGCCGATCATCACGTTGTACTTCTTGCAGGCGGCTTTGTCGATGGCGTCAATGCCGGTGCCCCACTTGGAGATGACCTTCAAACGCGGAGAGCAGGCTTCGATCACGCGCGGACTGTAAACGTCGTCGCCGCAGATGGTGCCGTCGAACTGACCGGCGTACTTCAGGATGTCGTCTTCGAGCAGCTTCTGTTTGACTTCGGGGACGATCATTTCAATGCCGTAATGGCCTTCGAGAACCTTGCGGAAGCGTTCGACCGAGGTCATCATGTAAGGGGCGGAAAAGATAATCGTTTTCTTCATAATTTCATTCCTTATGCTTTATTCGTTTTCGGACTGCATCTTCATCATCAGTTCGGTGAGTTTGAACTCGTACATGTCGTCGATGTCCTGGGCTTCCCGCGGGTCAATGGGGAAGAGCAGCGGACGGTCGCCGATGCGGGTGTGTTTCTTTTCCAGCACTTCGCGGGTGAACACATAGATGCAGGAATTCTCTTCGTAAATCGGGGGCAGGTCCTGCGTGCGCAGGAGGATGTTCTGATTGTGGTTGATCGGACGGCCGAGCTGATCCCAGTAGCGTTTCTTGACTTCGGTCACGGAGAACAGCGAGTCGTACATGTAGGACTTCGCCTGCAGGGCCTGCAGCGCGGCGGAGATGGAGGACGCCTTCAGCAGCGGATTCGTGCTGTGGGTCTGAAGGTACCAGTCGGCTTTGATCTGCGAGGTGTCGTACATCAGGATCTCGTTCATCGGGACGTCGTCCGCCCGCAGCGCTTCGGGACGGAGCAGGGTCTTGACGGTCGGGAAGTCCTTGGCGAGGCCTTCAATGACAACCGGGCTGTCGGTGTCCACGACGACCTGATCGATTTCCGGCACGGAGAGCAGGGTCTCCATGATGTAATGGTACAGCGGCTTTCCGTTCATGAGACGGAAGTTCTTCTCGGCGACGCGCACGGAATGGTGGCGCATCGGAACAAAGGCGGCAACTGTCATTTCTCCGCTCCTTCTTTGTTTTCATCGGGCAGCACGAACGGCTTCCCGTTCAGGATCCCATCGCGGATGATGCCGAAGGTCTGACTCTTGTCGGGATCGAGCTCCTCCGTGGGGAAGTCTTTGATTTTGACGTAGCCCTTCCAGACCTCATCCGGCGCGATGTACTCCTCGAACGGCAGCGCGGTGTGGAAGAACTGATAATACATGAATCGTCTCGCGGTCTCGCGGAAGCTTTCGGGGACGGTGATGACGTCCGCCTTCAGCAGCTCCTCCGCCTTCTTGAGGTATTCCTCTTTCGTAGAAGGGAACCAGCTCAGCGGCACCTGGGTGTAGCGGGAGCGGCCCGCGCAGAGAACGCCGGCGCCCATGATCGCGGCTTCAAGGCCGATGGTCGAGTTGTAAACCATGATGAACTTGGAGACGGAGATCAACTCATACGAGCTGATGTATTCCTCCGGCGGCACGTAGAGCACATTCGGCAGCCAGGTCAGCTGATTGCGCTTGACCCAGTCGCTGACGGTCTCGCGGGAGGCCTTGCCGGGGCGGGATTCATCGGGATGCGCGCGGATGACGAACAGGGTGTCGGAGTTCGCCTCGATGATCTTCTTGACCTCGTCCAGCCATTCGAACATGTCCGAGAAGATGGTGTTGGCGTGGGCTTGGGAGGTGTCGAAGATGACATTCGTGAAGACCGGGACGATCTGGCGGAATTCGCGGGCGCGTTCCCAGAACTCGGGGGAGAGGGCCTTCATCTCCGGCCAGAACTGAACGCCCGCGGTGGAGAAGGTGCCTTTCATGCGTTTGGAAAGGTACTCGTCCAGCTTGGCGTCGCGTTCGGGGGTCATGACGAAGTCATCCGGCAGCTCGATCGGGCAGGCAGTCGCCTCGCCTTCGGTGAAGATGGCGGTGTTCGGCATCAGGCCGATCTCATGCGTGAAGGTCGGGATGCCGCGCTGTTTGCCGAGCCATTTGACAACGGCTTCGGGGTACTGCAGTCCGTTGAAGACGACAACCGCCCGCGGATCAATCTCATCCATCAGGCGCTTCGCCTGGACGTAGGTGCTCCACGCGGAACGGATGAACGAACGCTGCAGCGGCGCGGCGTCGGGATCGTCCTCTAAGTGATGTTTGCGCAGGATCCAGCGCAGGGAGGGCAGCGTCAGCGCGCCGAGCGGCACGCCTTCGTGAACGTACGACGCGAGCCCTTCGTAATCCAGACCCTCGACCTCGTTCGTGACTTCGTGATCTTCCTCGAAGCTCATCGTCGTATGCGGCAGCCCGCAGTACATTCTCTCCGAGAGCTTCCGGCAGCCGGCGCAGCAGGATTCGCCGCCGCGTCCGACGGAAAGCAGGCAGGGTTTCAATCCCATGCCGCAGCTGAGGAAATGCGCGGGGACGCCGGAGTATTGCAGGCTGACGGCGGTCAGCCATTCAAAGGCGGCGTTCAGACTGGTACGGTTCAGGCGCGTCGAGGCGTTAAAGAACAATACCGGGTGCGCGGAGTCCGACACCCGTTTGGAGGTTTCAGCGTTCACGCGCATGAACCGGCGGGAGTTGATCTCATCCGTCCGGTCCATGGAGACGTGCTCTTTGATGATCTGAAACAGGGAACGCTGCTTTCTGATTTCAGCCATAGTGTTTTATTTTACTCGGCGCAGCTTCTTCAGGCTGGGGAGCTCGGAGTCGTAAACTTTCTTGACACCGTCGCCCAGGGCCTGTTCGGTGACGCGGATGTATTTCACCAGCCGTTCCATACCGCCCGGCTCAACGGAGGCGGACTGGTCGGTGCCCCACATGGAGCGGTCGAGGGTGAAGTGGCGTTCGACAATGGAAGCGCCGAGGCCGACAGCAACGACGGACGGGATCAAGCCGACTTCGTGGCCGGAGTAGCCGACCGGGCAGTCGAATTCCTTCGTCAGGGTCTCGACCATGCGCAGGTTCAGCTCGCTCGGGTCGCAGGGATACGCGGAGGTGGCGTGGGTGATGGCCAGCTTGTTCATATCGAAATGGCCGACGGATTCGCGGATCTGCTCCATGGTGGACATGCCGGTGGAGAGGATGATCGGACGGCCGGTGCTGTTCAGTTTGTCGATCAGGCCGTTGTCGGTCAGGGACGCGGACGGGACTTTGTAAGCGATCGGGTCGAACTGTTCGAGGAAGTCGATGGCTTCTTCATCCCAGACGGAGGCGAACCAGTCGATGCCGAGCTCTTTGCACAGCGCGTCGATGCGGGCGTATTCCTTCTGCCCGAATTCAACATGTTCGCGGTACTCGAGGTAGGTGATGTAGCCCCACGGGGTCTCGCGCATCTTGCTGCGCTCTTCCGGCGGGACGCACAGCAGCGGGGTCCGCTTCTGGAATTTGACGGCGTCAACGCCCGCTTCTTTGGCGGCGCGGATCATTTTCTCCGCGATCTCGATGTCGCCGTTGTGATTGATGCCGATCTCCGCGATGACATAAGTCGGATGACCGGCGCCGATGGTTTTATTTCCGATTTTCAATTCTTTTGCCATATGTTTCCTTTGTTTGATTCGATTATATCAGCAAATCGCATAATTCGCGGACCGCGCCTTCACCGCCGCTGCGGGTGAGGATGATGTCCGCCTCGTTTTTCACCTGTTCGTTCGCGTCCGCCGGGCAGACGGCGCAGCCGGCGATCGGGAAGCAGGGGAGGTCGTTGAGGTCGTTCCCGACGTAGATCACCTCGGCGGGGTCAATGCCTTTCTTGGCAATGTAATCGCGGAGGATGTCCGCCTTCTTCAGCGTGCCGTGAATGCAGGGGATGTTGAGCTTCTCGCAGCGGCGCGCGACGACGGGATTCATTTCCGAAGAGATGACGACGACTTCGATGTCTTTCTTCTCGCGCAGCAGGCGCAGCCCCATCCCATCGGAACGGGAGCAGCGGACGGACTCAACGCCGTTCTGGTCAACAGTGACGTGATCGTCGGTCAGCACGCCGTCGAAATCGAGGGCGAGGAGCTTGACGGTCTTCGGAAGGCCGCGGTGACGCTGACCCGGCCAGACCATGTCCAGCCCGGCGTGGCGTACCAGCCATTCGTAACGCACCCAGTCGAAGGGCGTGTCAATATCGATCGTGAAGTCGGGGTCCAGGAACAGCGGGAGGATGTTCTTGCCGCTCATGGAGTCGCCCGCCATGAAGGTCCGCTCCGGGCGGATGGCGTCAATGTGGCCGGTCTGCCAATAGATGACCGGCAGCTTCTGACGGGGCGCGTTGTACGGCTCGTCAATGCCGTCCACCTTCAAAAGCCCGTGCATGTAGCCGCTCTCCGGGTCGACGCGCCACATTTTGTGCGGGTTCTCCCCGGCTTCCACCACACCGCGGACGGAATCCGCTTCGGGGTGTTCCATCAGCAGGCGGATGGCGTCGTCAACCAAAGTCCGCGGACGGGCGGGCGAGGTCGGACGGAGCTGCAGGACAATGTCGGGGACGTAGCCTTCGTTCTCTTTCAGCCAGGTCAGGGCGTGGCGGAAGACAGGCAGGTCGAGCGAGTTGTCGGCGGCGAACTCCGCGGGACGGAGGAACGGCGTCTCGGCGCCCCATTCGCGGGCAACGGAGGCAATCTCCTCATCGTCGGTGGAGACGATGACGCGGGTGCAGAGTTCGGACTGCAGGCCCGCCGCGACGGAGTACGCGAGCAGCGGATAGCCGGCGAAGAGCTTGATGTTCTTCCGCGGGATTCCCTTCGAACCGCCGCGCGCCGGGATGATGGCGAGGACTTCGGGCTTCTTTACCATGCGGTCCATCCGCCGTCTACGACCAGGTTCGCGCCGGTCATGTATGTGGAGGCGTCGGAGCAGAGGTAGAGCACCGCGCCGTTCATTTCGTCTTTATGCGCCATTCTGCCGAGGACGGCGCGGGCGGAGTAATGCTGTACGAATTCGTCGTCGTTGCCGTTGAAGACGCCGCCCGGGGTCAGGCAGTTCGCGCGGATGCCGGTGCCGGCGTAGTAGGTGGCGAGGTAGCGGGTCAGCCCGAGGACGCCCGCCTTGGTGACGGAGTAGAACACCGGCTTGTACTGGCGGTTGTTCGGGTCCATGCCTTCTTTTTCGTAGATGCGCTGGTCCGGGCCGACGAGGCCGTAGGTGGAGCAGATGTTGATGATGACGCCGTGGTTCTGCTTCTTCATCGGCTTCACGGCAGCTTGGGCGCAGAGGAAGAGCCCCGTCAGGTTGACGTTGAGCGCGTCCTGCCACTGCTTCAGCGGATAATCCTCGAAGTTATTGGTGTTGCGGGCGTGGGTGGCGTCGAATTTCGGGTCCATCGCCGCGGAGCAGACGAGCGCGTCGAGACGTCCGGTCTTCTCAACGGCGAAGGCCGCCATGGCCTGGGTGGAGTCGGGATTCGTGACGTCCAATTGAAAAGCGTGCGCCTTGCCGCCCGCGGAACGGATGGTTTCGACGGCGGACTCCGCCAGAGAAAGGTTCAGGTCGGCGACGATCACATCCGCGCCGGCTTGGGCCAGTGTTTTAGAGAACTCGGTTCCGAGCAGCCCCGCGCCGGTGACAACGGCCGTCTGCCCGTCCATACGGAATTTATCAAATATATCGTTCATCGATACCTCTTTTTAATGCGTAATCCTT
>CAVCBG010000022.1:0-11117 GCA_963600285.1 Anaerovoracaceae bacterium | reverse complement strand
GACAGGCAGCTCAGGCCGCCGTCTTGCTTTTCGAACTCGGTCATGGGAACCGTGATGATGTCGTAGCCGGCTTCGGTGAGCATCGCTTGGGTCTTCGGGAAGCCCGCCGCCATGATGACGTGACCGTTGACATCAACCAGGTTCGAGGCGTATTTCTCATCCTCCGGGGTGACGATCACGCGGTAGCCCTGGTAGGCGGGGAAGTCCTTGAACTCCGGCACGCAGATCACGGTATGGCCGCTGAGGCAGCTCATGCCGGTGGAGAGGTGCAGGATGCTGACCTCGCGGAAGTTGCAGAAGGAACAGGTGTATCCCTGGCGGGTGAGGAAGGCTTCCATCTGGCGGGCGCCTTCGTCGTTGGTGCGCTTGGACAGGCCGATGAAGTAATGATTGCCGTCGCGGCAGATGTCTCCGCCCTCAAGGGTGCCCGGGCGCTTGATCTCGCTGACTTTGCCGTGGTAGAAGGCCTCCACCAGCGGGCGCATGCGGATCTCTTCCCCCTGTCTTGAAGGGAAGCACGGCGCGGGCATGATGGCTTCGTGATCGGTCAGGATCGCTTCATCTTCGGCGAAACAGGAATCCGGATAGGCGTCATCGCCCGGCAGTACGGTGACTTCAACGCCGCAGCGGCGCAGGGCTTCGACATATTTGGCGTGCTGCTCAATGGCAAGGGCAACGTCCGGCTTGCCGAGCAGTCCGTGAGTCAATCCTTCGGCGAACCTGGCGCATGGGATTCGAGTGATCGCGCTTCTGTATTCCATAAAAAGCATCTCCTGTGTACGGTTTTTTACTTCCGCATTGATTATAACAAAGAAAAGCCCCGCCCCGAAAGGGAGTTATTCGGAGACGACGGGCGTGATGATGACGTCGCTCAAGGGGTACGTCACGCAGGGACGGATCGTGCCGACAGCTTCGGGTTCGGCGCGGTCGGTCGGGATGAAGACTTGACCGGAGATCAGCTTCGCCCGGCACCAATCGCAGCGCCCGGAACGGCAGCGGGATTCCGCCGCGATGCCGGCGTATTCCATGGCGCGGAGCAGGGTCGTGTAATTCGGACATTCGCAGACGGTGTCAACGCCGTTGACGCGGGCAGTGACGCGGAAGGTCCTGCCGACGGCCTCGTTCGGATAGGACGGATCCTGCGAAGGGTCGCCGAACTCGCCCGGGATCTCAAAGCGAATCCGCTCCGCCGGCAGTCCCAGCTTCGGCAGCTCTTCGTGTAGGAAGCGGTACATCGGCCCCGGTCCGCAGACGCGGATGGTGTAATCCGTCTTCGGCGCGTACTTGCGGATCAGCTCCGCGGTGATGAATCCGAATTCGCAGCCTTCGTGGGCTTCCTTCGAAAGCACATGCACGAGCCGCACTTTCCCGTTGGAACGCGCGGCGATGGCTTCAAGCTCCTCGCGCAGGATGATCCGTTCGTAAGTCGGGCTGCCGTAGAGGATGGTCATCTCGAACGGCTCAATGCCGTCGGCAATGGCGGAGGCCATTGAGAAGAACGGCGTGACGCCGCTGCCGCCGGCAAGGGCGACAATGTGCCCGGCGTCGCGGGCGGGATCCCAATAGAAATCCCCGGCCGGCTGCGAAAGCCAAACCTCCGTCCCCGGCTGCCAATTGTCCAGCGCGTTCGGGGAGAACAATCCGTCGGGGCAGCGCTCAAGGGTGAAGGCGTACTCCGCCTCGCCCGGGCCGGAACGGATGGAATACGGCCGTGACGGATAGGCGTCGCCGATCCGCTGCTGAATGCTGATGAACTGTCCCGCGCGGAACGGCGCGAGGGCGTCCGTTCCCCGGGCGGGATCCGCGGCGAGGATGAAGGACTTGGCGCCGATGTGTTCGATGACGCGGACGACTTTCGCGGCTTGGCGGCTGCTTTCCATACGCGCTCCTTTATTTCTTGGCGTTGACGGTCTCAATGAAGACGCGTTCCAATGCTTCCGCGGCGGTGTCGCGGCTGAACTTCTCGCGGATAGCCCGCTGCCCGTTCGCGCCCATTTCACGGCACTTCTCCGGGTCCGCGGCGAGCTTCAGCACGGCGTCCGCCAATGCCTGCGGGTCGCCGGGCTCCACGAACACACCGGCGTTGTTCGACTCCACGACTTCGCGGATGACGCCGTCGATCTGGCAGATCACCGGGTCGCCGCAGGCCATGATGTCGAAGACTTTATTCGGGTAAGTGGTTTTGAACATATCCAGCTTCTTGAGAATGGCGAGGCCCGCGTCCTCGGCTGCCATGACGGAAGCCATGCGGTCTTTCGGAACCGGCGGGACGAAGAGGACGTTGTCAAGCTGTTTGTCGGCTTTGATCTGCTCGAGGCGGGCTTTGTCCTTGCCGCTGCCCACGAAGACGAAGCGGATGTCCGTCCGTTCACGCAGCAGCTCCGCCGCGTTCAGAACGGTCTCCAGGTCGTTGGCGGGGCCGTGCGCGCCGCTGTACATGACGACGAAGTCATTGCCCAGGCCGTGTTCCTCACGGAAGGCGCTGCCGTCCCCGGCGTTCGCGAACATCTCCGGGTCGGCCCCGTTCGGCACCAGGTCCGCGGTCTTGCCGCAGATGTCTTTGATGTAGGGGATGAAGCCCGGGGAGTTGACGATGATGCGGTCGGCGTGCTTGTAGAGGAAGCGTTCCAGTCCCTGCGACATACGGATCAGCAGGGGATTTTTCAGCACGCCCATGGCGACGGCGAACTCCGGCCACATATCCCGAATTTCCAGCAGGAACGGGCAGTGCTTCCGCCGGGAGACGCGGTAGGCGGTCCAGGCTTGGAAGAGGTTCGGGGACGTGCCCCAGACGAGGTCGACATCCTCCACGCCCTTCGCGGTGAAGTAGGAGGACTCCATGAAGGAGAAGAACGCCCGCAGCCGCGGGATGAACCCTTGATGCATGCCGGAGCTCGTCCGACAGTAACGGATCTCGATGTTTTCGGCGTAATGCTCCACCGTGTCCGCCGCGGAATCCTGCCGTTTGTTCCCGCCGCTGAGATAGCTGACGGGACTGGTGATGATGGTGACGCGGTGCCCGCGGGCGGCAAGACGGCGGGCGAACTCAATGTGCCGCGTCCCGCCGGCCTCGCCGGTGGTGACAAATGCCTGATGAATGAGAAGAATGTGCAATGCGGTCTCTCCGTTGGTTATTGTTTGGGAAGGATGACGGTCTCAATTCGGAACGGCGCGGCGCCGTGAGCGGTGACGATCACGGAGAGGGCCGGCTCTTTTTCGTCGTAAGTCGGCGAATACCATCCGCAGACGGCATCCGACGCGGCGTTCAAATTCCCGCTGCCCTTGCCGGTCGAGAAGACGCAGCGCCCTCCGCGGACAACGCGCAGGATGAGCGGGTAGTTGGACTTGAAGCTCAGCGTGACCCGCTCAAGCTCCAGCCCGCCGTTTTTGTCGTAAAGGAAGCTCTGATCCGGCAGCAGCCATTGCAGACGCCAGGTATGCTCCACGCAGCCCTTGCTGCTCATGGAGAGCACATCGTCGCTGACGCGGAAGCCGTCTCCTTCGGGGACGATGGCGCGGCAGTGGCTCAGATACAGATCGGAATAGGCGGAGTGCTCCGCGGAGATCTGGCCGTCCTCGCGGCAGAGGATCTTGCAGCGGTCGCGCTTCAGCCAGAGGAATTTGCCCGCGTCCTCCATCGGCTCCGTGTCGTCCACGGTCAGGACGTTGTGGCAGAAGGCGGATTTGAGGCGGTTCTCCCAACTCTCCTCGCCGGAGTAGCGGTACGTCCCCGCGTCGATCAATTCATTCACGCCGTTCATCCACACTTCCGTATGCAGACGGTCGGCGTGCGCCGGGCGTCCGCGGAAATTCTCCGCGAGCATCAAGGCGCGGGAAGTCCCGTTCGTCAGGCACAGCGGGCCGAGCGTTTCGCGGACTTCGACGGTCTCCCGTTCGCTCGCGTCCATCCAGACGGCGAGCTCATCCCATTTGCCGGCGGGGAAGAGCTTCTTCCCGAGGAAGAGCATGGCGCCGGCCTGCAGGGTCGGGCGGTAATCCGCGTATCCGCAGCCGAAGTCGAAGAGCAGCGAGCCGTCGTTGTGCCCGATGTTCGAGCAGTTCCCCGAGGCGGGATCGACCCAGGCATTGAGCCAGGTCACCGAAGCGGCGAGCTTCGGGAGCAGCTTCTTCGGCCAGGTATCTCCCTGAAGGCGCAGCAGACGGTCGACCCAAATGATGAGCTGGAGGGCCAGGCGGTGATAATTCGCGCTCTGCTGGATGTAGCAGCCGTTCGCGGCGAACTGGTCATTGACCGCGCGCATGAATTCACGCCGCCCGGTCCGCTGCCACTTCTTCGCGTCCTTCGCTTCGGGAAGGACCGCCGCGGCGGTCATCAGGGCGGCCGCTTCGCTGAGGAGGTGGTTGTTGCGCTGGGAGCGGGCGTAGATGAGCGTTCCCATGATGCGGCGGGCGTGCGCGGAGATGGTCTTCGCGGTCATTTCGCGCCGTTCATCCTGCACCTCGGCGTGCTTCGCGGAGGTCAGGTAGATTTTGTCGCCCTGCGGCAGCTGTAAAAACAGGCTCGCGGCGAAGGCGATATTGATCAGACGGAGGCCGACTTCCTGCGCGGACTCCCAGTTTTCGCCCAAATTGACGGGATTTTTGCGGTTGAATTCGGTGAGGCGGTCCCAGAAAATGTTCTCGGAAAGGCCGCTGCGGCTGAGCGCTTCACTGCGCATCAAGGGATCCACCCAGCAGAAACGCGCCGGCTCCCAGATCAGTTTCAGATCGGGGACGGGGATCTTCACCTTCGCGGCCCAGTGACGGCTGCCGTTGATCGGGTTCAGGTCAAGCTCCGCGGACTTCTTCCCGCTGAAGGGATGATACGTCCCCATGCGGATCTCGCCCGCCTCGGTGAAGACCTTCTCCGAATCCGCGCTCAGGTACGGACGGATCTCGTCCCGCGCGGGGATCGGCAGCGGATGGAATTCGCCGTGATCTTTCTCCAAGCGGCAGGGATAATAAGGCATCGTCGAGCGGTAAATGCCCGACTTCAGCAGTCCCCGGTAGACCGCGTCCCTCGCGACCGGCAGCGGACCGAGTTCACGGACGCCGCGCAGCGCTTTTTCCGCACGGTTCATTCGCTTTCCTCCGTGCCGAGTTCATTGAGGATGCTCAGCGGCGGCAGGATGATCTGGTCCTGCTCGCGGATGGATTCGAGGACGGCGAAGCAGGCGTTCATGCCCGCGAAGATCTGCTCGGTCGGGACGGGGGCTTCCCCGCCGTTGACCGCGGCGTTCATGAAGGCGTGCCACGAGGCGGCGTGCCCCTTGTTCTGCCCCATGTTCTTTTCGGTGTGATGGCTGCCGTCCAGCCAGGTCTCAAGCGAACGGTAGTCATTCAGAATGGCAATGCGCCCGCCGGAGAAGACCTGAATCCGTTCCTTGGCGCAGGCTTTGTCGCCGTTGGCGAGGTAGTCGATCGTGCCGACGGAGCCGTTCTCGAAGGCGATCTGGATGGAGACGTTGTCGCCGTTGTAACGTCCGCTGTCGGGCAGGCAGAAGGCGTTGACCCGGGTCGGCAGGGAGCCGCAGAGCCAGATGAGATAGTCGATGAAGTGGCAGCCTTCGCCGAGGATGCGTCCGCCGCCGATTTCGGGATCCTGCGTCCAGTGCGTAGACGGGATGAAGCCGGCGTTGACGGTGTAGTGCATGGCGAGGGGCTCCGGGCTGCCGGCGATGAATTCCTTCAGCTTGACGCTCAGCGGGGCGAAGCGGCGGTTGTAGCCGACCATGTAAAGCTGTCCCGGATGGGAAGTGACGCAGCGGTACACCGCGGCGAGATCCTCGGGCGTCAGGGCGGCGGGTTTCTCACAGTAAACGTTCTTCCCCGCCTCGAGCGCGCGGATGGTCTGCGAAGCGTGGACGCGGTGCGGGGTCAGCAGCACGGCATCCGTGACGGCGGGATCCGCGAGAATCGCGTCGCCGCTCGTCTCCACCTGTTCGAAGCCGAATTTCTCGGCGCAGTGGCGGGCTTTGCCGCCGTTGCCGGAGGCGATGGAGCGCAGCGTGTAAGGATCTTTGAAGGCGTTCGCCTTGAGCATGGGCAGGAAGGTCGCGCCGGCGTAGTTGCCCGCGCCCAGCACGCCGATGACGCGCTTGCCTTCCGCGGACGCGCGCACCGGGGTCACCGGCACGGCTTCGCGGACGAGCGCGTCACTGTCGGCGTACTGCAGCAGCACGCCGAGGAAGGGTTCGCCGAGTTTGCCGGTGATCAGCTCGTAAGCCTTCTCGCCTTCCTCAATGGGGATGCGGTGGGAGATCAGCGCCTTGACGTTCATCTTGCCGTCGGCGATGAGATCCAGGAAGGCCTCCATGTTGCGCCCTTCCGTCCAGCGGACAAAGCCGATGGGGTAATCCTGTCCCTTTTCTTCGTAAGCGTTGTCGTAGCGTCCCGGCCCGTAGGAACGGGAGACGACGACGCGCAGCTCTTTTTCATAGTAAATCTTGCGGGGGATGGTCAAGCCGACCGCGCCGATGGCGGTCACCTGTCCGCGGTCGCGGCAGAGCTGCCCGGCGAGCGTGATGGAGTCGTTGTCCTTGCTCCCCGCGCAGATGAGCACGTGGTCGTAGCCCCGTCCGCGCGTGAACTCCGGCGTCAGCGCTTCAATCTCGCCGCGGGTGCAGGCATCCACGCCGAACTGCTTCGCGAGGGCGATTTTGGATTCGGAGATGTCCATGCCCATGACGCGGCAGCCGGCCGCTTTGGCGATCTGGACTTCCATCAGGCCGAGGAGGCCGAGGCCGATGACGAGCACCGTGTCATTCAGCTGCGGGGCGGCAAGGCGCAGCCCGTGCAGCGCGACGGAACCCAGCGTGGTGAAGGCGGCTTCGTCGAAGTCAATGCCGTCCGGCATCTTCGCGAGCAGGTTCCGCGGCACGACTTCATATTCGGCATGGACGGCATGGTTGCCGCCGCCGCAGGCAACGCGGTCGCCGACTTTGAATCCCTGCATCCCTTCGCCGAGCGCGACGATCGTGCCCGCGGAGGAGTAGCCCGGGAACATGGGCTGGTCGAGGCGGTTGAACGCGGCGGTGATGGAGTTGATGACGCCCTCCCGCTGCGCTTTATTGATCACCTGCTTGACCAGGTCCGGACGGGACACGGCTTTGCCGGCGAGGCTCTTCTCGGAGAACTCGACCAAGGTCCGCTCCGTACCGGCGGAGACGAGCGAATAAGCTGTGCGCACCAAGGCGCAGCCCTTTCCCGGCCGCGGGACCGGAAGGTCCTTGACCGTTGTTTTGCCGTTTTTCATGTTTTGGAAAAGCTGTTTCATGCGCGTCTCCCCGAATGGTTTTTATTTTCAACCCTATTATAACAGGCTCGGAGCATCCTGACGCGGTCGGACGGTGTTTTTTATTCCGAACAGTACATCCGCCCCTCGCTGCTCACCTGAACGCAGCCGTCCCGCCGCAGCAGACGAAGCACTTCCGCGGCGCGTTTCTCCGCCTCGTCGGGATTGCCGGCGTAGTAATTCGGCGCCTGGGGAAGGCCCGCGATGTAGGCGGCTTGATATTCGCTCAGGGAGGAAGCCGAGGTCTCGAAGTAATTCTCGGCGGCCTTCTCCGCGCCGACCGCGCCGCTGCCGTAATAGATCTGATTCAGATACAGGGTGAGGATCTCCTCCTTGCTGTAACGGCGCGAGACCGCGGCGGAGAGGATGATCTCCTTCATCTTGCGCCCGACGCTGCGGGAATAGCGTTCGTCGGGGGAGATCAGGATGTTCTTGACCACTTGCTGGGTGATCGTGGACGCGCCGGAATAGGTCCGCCGCATGATCAGATTCTGAATGAACGCGCGCAGGATGGCCGTCGGCGAATAGCCGGGATTCGTGAAGAAGGTGCGGTCCTCCGCGGCGACCGTGGCGGCGATCAACTCATCGCAGACGTCGTCAAGGGAGATCGGCGTCATCTCTCCGTACGCGGGCGGGGCGTATTCGAAAAGGGACTCGCCCTTCAGATTGCGAACCGTGACGGACGCCTCCCCCGCGAGGACGTTATCCAGCGCGGAGATATTCGGCAGGGCGCCGATGACCTGAAATATCAGCAGATAGAGGAAAAAGACAAGCGCCGCGCAGGAACACACGGCAAGACGGACGCGGCGGTTCATATCTTTTCGATGCCGCGGACCGTGAGCACGCCGTCATTGACCGTGAAGCGCACGTTGTAGCCCGCGAACCATACGCCGTAGACGTGTTCACCGTCCGCGCGGTAGGACGGGCGGGGATCCTGCGCCAGGACTTCCTTCAGCGCGTCCCGTTTGTCCGCGGGGATCAGCGGCAGCAGGTTGGCGGGGATATTGACCGTGAGCGTCTTGTCCGGCGCGGAGGCGAACCCGCCCGCGGCGTCGGAATGCGCGTCGGTGTAAGGGATGTACGGCTTGATGTCGTAAATCGGCGTTCCGTCCATCAGGTCCGCGCCGGAGACGATCAGCACCGGGCCGTTCTCCGGGTCGCGGGTGATGCCTTCCAGCTTGACGGAGGAAAGGCCGATGGGGTTGGGACGGAAGGGCGAACGCGTGGCGAATACGCCGAGACGCGCGTTCCCGCCCAAACGCGGCGGACGCACCGTCGGCGACCACGTCTCCCGTTTGCTCTCGGAGAATTCCCAAATGAGCCAGATGTAGTCGAAGCCCTCCAGTCCGCGGAGCGCTTCGGCGCTGCGGTATTCGGGCTCGAAGACGATCCGCGCGCGGAGATGCGGCGCCAAACCCGCCTGTCGGGGGATTCCGAACTTGGCGGGGAAATCACTGCGGACGCGCGCGATCACTTTCATTTCCATACGCTCGATTATAACACGCTCTTTTGGCACAAAAAATGCATGAACAAAGTTGTGTTAAGGTTGTATTGAAAAAAGAGGTGCCTTATGAAAAAGACTTTACGCGTTTTGGGTTTGATCCTCGTTCTGATGACGGCCGTCTTCATGACCGCGTCCGCGCAGACGGAGGGACTTTTCCCCGAAAGCATTTCCATCGATGTTGAAGAACTGAACCTGCAGGCCGGCGAGGGATATACGTACACCGTCACCATCCTGCCGGAGGAAACCGTCTTCAAAGATTACACGGTCTACGTCAGCGATCCCTTCGCGGTCGAGGTGGACATTGAGAACAGCCTGATCGCGGCGCTGGCTCCGGGGACGGCGTATCTTTATTTCGACACCGCGAATCACTCCGCCCACGCCATTGTCAAAGTGACCGTCGGCGAGGGCGCGGAGCTCGGCGCGAAAGCGGTGTGGGGCATCAGCGAAGAGGACCTCGCGAAGGTTCACAGCGAATCGCTGAAATCCTTCCTCACCTTCATCAACGAATCCATGGCGACGAACTCCGTTGACCTGAGCGCCTACAGCTACAGTCTGCTCGCGAAGGTCAAGGACGGCACCGAGGAAGCCCAGGCGGCCTACGCCGGCGAATGCGGCCTCACCGACCTTTCCGTCCTCGATATCATTGATACGATCGTCATCAACGGCACGGCCGACGCGGTGATCAACTACATCACCGCCAATGACGACCTGATCTCCGTCCGCGACAACGAGATCGTCTACGTGGGCGATCCCGAACCCGTCGAAAGCGATCTCGAAGCCAAAGCCGTGACGCTTGAGGGCAATTTCGAGCTGATGACGACTATCAGCGCGATCCACGATTTGGGTTACACCGGCAAGGGCACCACGGTCGCGGTCATTGACACCGGCATCGCGGCCGAGCATCCGGAATTCACCGAAAAGACCGAAGGCTCCGTTGTCAATCAGCACTGCTTTGGGTCGAATGCCGATATTAACGAGCTGTATAAACTTAAACAAGAATCCGTCTGCGAGAGCAATGCATTGGAGTCCGACTCCGCCTTCCCGTCCGGCGCGACGAATCCCGCCGCGTTCACTCACGGCACTTCGGTTGCCGGCGCGGCCGCCGGTAAGGGCGGCGTTGCCCCCTCCGCGGATATCATCGGCGTCGCGGCTTTCACCGAGTTGTATTTCATCAGCACCGCGGAAGACTGCGCGACAGTGGCAAACCTTGGCTGGCAATTCGATGAGGCGACAAAACGCTGCTATATCAGCGGCCTTTATTCGTCGGAAGAGTATAAGGCTTATGAATGGCTGCTGAACCTCGCGGACGGCGGGCAGCGGATCGACGCTGTCAACCTCAGCTACGGCAGCGGCGGCGGCAAGGTGGCGGACAACTGCGATGAAAGCTACGCGGCGACTGCGGCTTACTTCAAGCAGTTCAACGAACGCGGCATTCAGATCGTGGCGGCGGCGGGCAACGAATACCAAACCGGCACGCTGTCCTCCCCGGCCTGCCTCAGCTCCGCGTATGCCGTCGCGGCGAGCTATCTCGACACAAATAAGGAACTCGTCCGCGCGCCGTTCTCCGACATCTCCGCCGGCACGAGCCTCTACGCTCCGGGCTTATATATCAACCTGCCGACCTTCAAGATGGGTGACGCGGGCGTTGAATATTCTTACGAGGAGGCATCCGGCACGTCCTTCTCCTCTCCGGAGACGGCGGGCGCCATGCTGCTCCTCCACGAGATGTTCCCGGATAACAGCATGCTCGAGATCAGCCATATCCCCGCGGCCATTTCCACGAAAAGCATTACCGTGGCGGTCTCCGACACGGAGTCGATCACCGTTCCGGAATTGGATTTCAGCACGATCGCGAATTACGCCATGACCGATCCGAACGCGTCCGCGG
Source organism: Anaerovoracaceae bacterium (assembly GCA_963600285.1). Taxonomy (GTDB): domain Bacteria; phylum Chloroflexota; class Anaerolineae; order Anaerolineales; family Anaerolineaceae; genus Flexilinea. Next base: position 431 of record CAVCBG010000022.1, on the reverse strand, counting down.
AACCCGGAGGCGGATTCCTCAGCGTCACCTGTGAGGACGACGCCAACGCCGCGGGCTTCGAGGTCACCGCGTATCTGAACGGTCAGGCCGTCGGAACCGGTTCGGCTGCCATGGACGGCACCGTCAAGATCGACGGCCTGAAGGGCAAAACGGAATACACGCTGAAGGTGCGGAAATTCGTCGTCATCGACGGCATCCGCTTCTATTCGGGCACGCAGGAACTCACCGCCACCCCGCAGGAAGGCCCGGCGAACACGATCACCTTCTACGAGCTTGAAGGCGCCCGCGGCGGCCTCCCCAAGAAGCTGCCGGGCACCGGCTTCTCCGCCGTGAAACCGACCGCCCTTGAGGCGAAGCCCGCGTCTGTCAATTACAGCGCGCTGAACATGACGATCTCGATCCCCTCCGAGAACCTCGAGGCGGAGCTGCTC
>CAVCBG010000021.1:0-11139 GCA_963600285.1 Anaerovoracaceae bacterium | reverse complement strand
GGCACGCAGTCCGCGTACACCCGCTTCCGCGATGACCGCCTGGATGAGATCCTCCTCACCGCTCCGCAGACTTTGGATGAAGACGCCCGCAAGGCGCTCTATGAAGAAGCGCAGATGATCATCATGGAAAACGCTCTGGTCGTCCCGGTCCACTGCTACGGTTCCGTCTATCTTGCCGATATCAACATCGAAGGCTTCCGCCTTGACGGTGAAGGCTTCCCTTATCTCTATGAAATTTCTTATCCGGAGTAACAACTAAAAATGCAGCGATTTTTTTCAAGGAGACTGATAACCTCAATACTCGTCCTACTCGGTGTATCAATTTTCACCTTTTTGATGCTACATCTGACACCCGGTGATCCGGTTCACGCGTTGGTCGGCAGACAGGTTACGTCTCCTGAAAAAATCGAAGAACTACGTGAACAGCTGGGGCTGAATAAGCCCTTAGCTGTTCAGTATTGGAACTACCTGAAGGACATCCTTCACGGCGACTTCGGCACCTCCCTCAAGAACAACCGCCCGGTTTGGGAGTGCATCACCGAGCAGCTCCCCGGCACATTCCAGCTGACGGTCGCGGCGCTCATCTTCTCGACGATCCTCGGCTTGCTCTTCGGCTCCCTCGCCGCGTTCAATCACGGCACGTTTCTGGACGAGCTCATCTCATTCCTCTGCATTGTCGCGCTCTCAATTCCATCCTTCTTCCTCGCGCTGCTGCTGATCTTCTTCTTCTCGATCCAGCATAATTGGCTGCCGTCCACAGCGAAGTCCTCGGATCCGCGCGGGCTGATCCTGCCGGCGCTGACGCTCGGCATCGGCGAAGCGGCTTGGCTCGCGCGTCTGGTCCGCTCGAGTATTCTCGACGAGATGAACCAGCAGTATCAATGGACCGCCCGCGCGAAGGGCAACTCCGAATCCCGCATCCTTTGGCATCACATCCTGCGCAACGCCATGATCCCGATCATCACCGGCATCGGCCTGCAGTTCGTCTACCTGATGGCCGGCTCCGTGCTGATCGAGTCCATCTTCGCCCGCCAGGGCATCGGCCGTCTGGCCGTGATCGCGATTCAGAACCGCGACTTCCCGCTGGTTCAGGGAACCGTGACCGTCATTTCCGTTATCTATGTCATTGTCAACACGATCGTGGATATCCTTTACGCGATCATTGACCCGAGAGTGAGGTTATAAGAGATGAAAAAGTTCCGCAAACCCCGCTCCAGTGAAATCAAGATCATCGTCGGGTTCATCATCCTCATCATTCTGATCGCGATCGCGGTGTTCGCTCCGCAGCTCGCGGTTGCCGATGTGAACGAAGCCAACCCGTTAAATACTTTCAAAGCGCCGTCCCGTGAACATCCCATGGGAACGGATAACATCGGCCGCGACATTTGGTCGCGCTTCTGCTACGGCGGGCGCGTCTCCATGTTCATCGGCGTTGTCGCCATGCTCATCGGCACCGTCGGCGGCACCTTGGTCGGCATCATCGCGGGCTTTTACGGCGGCTGGATCGACAGCCTCCTCTCCTGGTTCACCGAAGTCCTGATGGCGTTCCCCGGCATGCTGCTGGCGCTCTCCATCATGGCGATCCTCGGCCCGGGCTTGGGCAATGTGATCATCGCCGTGGGCATCGGCTCGATGCCGCAGTATATGCGCATGGCGCGTTCCTCGGTCATGAAAGCGCGTGAGATGGATTACGTCGAGGCCGCCCGCTGCGTCGGCGCGACGGATGTCCGCATTATCTTCCGCCACATCCTGCCGAATATCCTGCGCCCGCTTGTCGTCCTTGCCACGCTCGGCATCGGCTCCGCCATCATGGAAGGCGCGTCCCTGAGCTACTTGGGCCTCGGCGCGCAGCCGATGACGCCGGAATGGGGCTCCATGCTCTCCGCGGGCCGTCAGTACCTGCGCAACGCCTGGTGGTGCTCCGTCTTCCCGGGCTTGGGCGTGTTCCTTGTCATCCTCAGCATCAACTTCATCGGTGAAGGTTTCGGTGATATTATGGAGCACCGCGACGCATGAAGAAGCTCATCACCAACATCGGCCGCATCCATACCCGCGAAGGGGGCTGCCGTTTTGACAGCATTTTGATTGAGGACGAGCTCATCGCCGCGCTCGGCATGAAGGAAGACTTCACGAACGAGCTCCGTCACGGCGTTTCCGTCATCGACGCCGAAGGACACACCGTCCTGCCCGGCTTCATCGACTCCCACATGCATTACTGCCTTTCCTGCCTGGCCGGGACGGCGATCGACCTTCGCGGATGCCTGACGAAGAGCTGCATTCTCGAGACGATTCATAAGAATCTCGATTCCTGCATGACGTATCCGTACGTCTACTGCACGAACTTCAACCTGGATTACGTTCCGCTTGAAGAGTATCCGACCAGCGACGACCTCGAACGGGAATTCCCCGACTGCCTGATCTCCTTGGAGGAATGCACCGGTCACATGAGCATCTCGACCAAACGCACGCTCGCGGAGGCCGGGGTCGACTGGCATGACTGCATCTGTCCCTTGACCGGGACCTTCACCGGCTACGTCTGCGGCGACCCGAACCATAAGCTGTCGGCATTCTTCAAGAAGCGCACCTGCGACTCCGTCAACGCCCGTCATCTGATGCTGGACTACGCGAAAGGACTGGTCGCAAAAGGCGTCACCGGACTTCACGCCATCACCGCGGAAGAAGACCTCCCGCACATCTACGATGTCATCGACGAACTGCCCTTCCGAACGCGGGTCTACACCGAGACGTTCGACCCGGAACTCGTGAAAAAGCACGGGCTGAAGCAAATCGGGGGCTGCGGCAAGGTCTGCGTGGATGGAGACACCACGCCATACACCGCCGCGATGCTTGAGCCGTACTTCAATACCGATAACTACGGCACGCTTTATTACAGCGACGAGGAGCTCAACGCTTACGTCCGCTCCGCGCATGAGAACGATCTGCAAATCGCGCTCCACTGCGTCGGCGACGCCGCCTCCACGCAGGTGATCAACGCCATCGAAGCCGTCCAGAAGGAAGCGCCGAAGGCGCTCCGCCACCGCATCGAGCATTTTGAGTTCGCCACCGCGGAGATGATCCGCAGAGTCAAGGACCTCGACATCTGCCTTTCCGTACAGCCGGCGTTCAACCATTATTGGGCGGATGACCTCTACATTCCGCAGGTCGGGCCGGAACGCGCGAAGACCGTCGACCCGCTGAAACGGCTCCTCGACGCGGGCATTCATGTCTGCTTCGGCTCGGACTGCCCGGTCACGCCCTGCGATCCGCTGCTCGCCATTCACTCCGCGCTGAATCATTCCGTCGCGAGCGAACGCCTTGACGTCAACACCGCCATCGACTGCCAGACCTACCAGAGCGCTTACTGCGGTTTTGAGGAAGACAAATACGGCTCGATTGCCGTCGGGAAGCACGCCGACCTGGTCATTCTCGAACGCGATCCGCTGACCACGCCGCGCGAGGAGGTCAAGGACATCCGCGTCCTCGAAACGATCCGCGAAGGGAATGTGATCTACGAACGATAAATAAAAGAAGCTCCGTTTGGAGCTTCTTTCATTTTTATTCGTCTTTTTCTTCGGGTTCTTCGAGCTTGATCGACTTCTTGCAATCCTGATTCGTGCACTGCGCTCGGTTCTTGCCGGCGATCGTCATCAGGCTGCCGCAGACCGGGCAGCGCTTCGCGATCGGGCGGTTCCATTCCGTGAAGTCGCACTTCGGGTAATTCCCGCAGCCGTAGAAGACTTTGCCTTTGCGCGTGCGCTTGACGACAATGTCGCCGCCGCACTTCGGGCACTGCACGCCGATCTTCTCAACGATCGCCTCGGTGTAATGGCAGGCGGGGAACCCGCTGCAGGAGATGAACTGCCCGAATCGGCCGTTGCGGTAGACGAGCGGCTTGCCGCACTGCGGACAGGCACGGCCGACTTCCTTCGGGGCGGCCTTCGGGACTTCGGGCATCGCCTGCTTGGCCTTCTCAAGCTCCGGCTCGAACGCGCCGTAAAACTCGCGCACGACCGACACCCAATCCTTCTCGCCTTCAGCCACGCGGTCCAGCTCGGATTCCATCTGCGAAGTGAAGCCGACGTCCATGATGTCCGCGAAATGCTCCACGAGCAGATCGTTGACGGTCATGCCGATCTCGGTCGGGAACAGGCGGCGTTTCTCGACATAAACATAATTGCGCGCCTCAATGGTTGAAATGATCGAGGCATAGGTAGACGGACGGCCGATGCCGTTCTCTTCCATCGCGCGGACCAAGGTCGCTTCCGTGAAGCGGCTCGGCGGCTGCGTGAAATGCTGGGCGGGATGGAGCTTCTTGAGATTCTGCGTCTGTCCCTCGGCGAGGCCGTTCGGGAAGATCGTGTTCTCCTCCTCGTCCTTGCTGTCGTCATCCTTCACATCGGAATAAACGGCGAGGAAGCCGGGGAAGAGCAGCTTCTGCCCGGAGGCGCGGAACAGGTACTTATTATTCACCTTCTCCGCTTCCACGTCCACGGATTCCGTCTTGTAAACCGCGTCCGCCATCTGGGAGGCGACAAAGCGCTGCCAGATCAGCTGATACAGGCGGTAAAGATCTTTCGTCAGGTAGGGCTCCACCGCTTCCGGCGTACGGAACACGGAGGTCGGGCGGACGGCTTCATGCGCTTCCTGCGCGCCCTTGGCTTTCTTGGTATAGACCGGCGGCTTGGCGGGGACGTATTCCTTCCCCTTGGCGGAGGTGATGTATTTCCGCGCGTCAGCCTGGGCGACTTCGGAGATATTCGTCGAGTCGGTTCTCATGTAGGTGATCAAACCGACGCTGCCTTCTTCGCCGATGGGGAGGCCTTCGTAAAGCTGCTGCGCCAGGGACATCGTCTTCTTCGAGGAGAAGCTCAGCCGTTTGGAGGCTTCCTGCTGCAATGTCGAGGTCGTGAACGGCGGGAACGGCTTGCGTTTTTTCTCGCCGGTCTTCATGGAGACAATGCGGTAGCCGGCCTTCTCGAGGTGAGCGAGATGCCACTGAACCTGCGCCTCGTTCTCCAGCTGCGGGTCTTTCCCGTTGATCTTGACCAGATTCGTCATGTAGGACTGCTTCCCGCCTTCGGGGATCAGCTCCGCGCGGATGGTCCAATATTCTTTCGGGACGAAGTTCTGAATCTCACGCTCGCGGTCAACGACCAGCTTCAAGGCCACGGACTGAACGCGGCCGGCGGAGAGATGCGCCTGCACCTTGTTCCACAGCAGCGGGCTGAGGTTGTAACCGACGAGGCGGTCCAGAATACGGCGGGCCTGCTGCGCGTCGACGAGGTCCATATTGACCTTGCCGGGGTTGGCGAACGCCGCGTTGATCGCGGGCTCCGTGATCTCATGGAAGACGACGCGCTCGGTCTTCGCCGGGTCGATCTCCGCGGATTCCTGCAGATGCCAGGCGATGGCTTCTCCTTCGCGGTCGGGATCTGTCGCGAGGTACACTTTCTTCGCGCCGGCTGCCAGCGCGGTCAGCTCTTTGACGAGCTCTTTTTTCTCATTCGGGACGCGGTATTTCGGCGCGAAGTCATGCTCCACATCAATCGACATCGTGGACTTCAGCAGATCGCGCACATGCCCCACGGACGCGCGGACGACGTAATTGCGGCCGAGGAAACGGCCGACGGTCTTCGCCTTCGCCGGGGATTCAACGATGACGAGGCTCTGGCTCGGGCGGATGGCCGTGCTCCCGGTGTAGGAAGTCTTCTTCGCCGGGGCGGCTTTCTTCACCGCGGGCTTCTTCGCGGCGGCTGCGCTCTTTTTCGCGGAGGCGGTCTTCGTTGACTTCGCGGCGGATTTCTTCACCGTTTCCGCCTTGACGACGGCCGGTTTCTCCATGCCTTCATGCGCTTCGGTACGGCCCATCTTGCACAGTTTCGTGCCGCAGACAGGGCAGACGCCGCGCGTCATCGGAACACCGTTCGCGGTAAAGTCCGCGACGGGATCTTTCATCTCACGCTTTTCTTTACATTTTACACAATACGCGTCCAACGGATGGGCCTCCTTTCGTTTACAGGTAAAGATCTAAGCCGTTATCTTTCAAATATTGAACAATTTCACGGACCCGCTGCGTGTCGCTCTTCGGGCAGACCAGGACGACCTTGTCGGTTTCAACAACGACGGTATCCTTCATACCGACGGTGATGATCATCTTGTCCGGGTTCTCGGAACAGGTGAGGATGCCTTCGGAGTCGATCTGCAGGTTCTTGCAGTTGATGTAAATGTTGCCGTTCTCGTCGCCTTCCAGCACGCCGTAGATGGACTCCCAGGAGCCGATATCGTCCCAGCCGAGGCCCTTCGCGGGCAGCACGACGACGTCGTCCGCCTTTTCCATCACGCCGTAGTCAATCGTCTGCGGCTGGATGGTCGGCCAGACTTCGGCAACGGTTTCGTTATATTTGTCCGTACCGATGGTCGGGTAGATCTGCATCATCTTCGCGTACAGATCGGGGAGGTCCTTCTCGATCTCGGCAAGGATGCGGTCGGCGCGCCAGATGAACATGCCGGAGTTCCAGGCGAAGTTACCGGCGGCGAGGAACTTCTCGGCGGTCTCGCGGTTCGGCTTCTCACGGAAGCGGTTGACCTTGCGGACGGGGTTGCCGTTCACGTCATCAATGACATCGCCTTCCTCAATGTATCCCATCCCGGTGGAGGGGAAGGTCGGCTCAATGCCCATCGTGACCAGGTGGCCTTTTTCCGCTTCGACGAAGGCGCTCTCCAGCAGCTCGTTGAAGTATTCCACGTTGCGGATGTAATGATCGGAAGTCAGCACGGCCATCACCGCGTCTTTATCGCGGGCCAGCAGCTGAATCGCCGCCATGCCGACGACGGAAGCGGTGCCGCGCGGCAGGGGCTCGAGTACGTAATTCCCGCGCTGAATCTCCTCGCACTGCGGCTCAAGCTTCTCGGCCTGTTCCTCGGTGGTGATCACCAGGATGTGCTCCGGCGAGATGAGATCCTTGATGCGGTCAACGGAAATTTGGAACATCGTCCGGTCGCCGACGATCCGCAGCATCTGCTTCGTCTGCCCTTTTCGGGACCAAGGCCACAGGCGCGTACCGCCGCCTCCCGCCATGATCACGCCGTAAAAGTGTTTTCGTTCGGTTTCATTGATGATGTTCATATTATCCCGTCCCTTACTAAAACAAGCTCTGATTTTTCCTGTAGGTCTGCGGAGCAACCTCCGTGACAAGTCCTTGTAACTCTAATAATATAATGGATGATGAAATTTTACTCAATGGAATTCCGCTTTTTCGCGCAATTTCATCCAAATGCATGGGTTCATTGGCGGTCAGCTCCAGGATGACTTTATCCTCCGGGGTGCTGAACGCGGCCTGCAGCGGCTTGCTCAGCTTCTCCGGGGTCTCCGCCTGCCAGGTCTGCAGGAATTCCAATATTTCTTCTTTATCATAAAACGGACGCGCGCCGTCGCGGATCAGGCGGTTCGCCCCTCTGGACTGGACCGCGGTCACATTGCCGGGGACGACGAAGACTTCGCGTCCCTGCTCCGCGGCGAACCGCGCCGTGATCAGCGAACCGGATTTCTCCCCGGCCTCTACCACAATTGTACCGCTGGTCATGCCGGAGATAATGCGGTTCCGCTGCGGGAAGTTCACGCGGTCCGGACGGGTGCCGGGCGCGTATTCGCTGATGATGCCTCCGTCGCGGATGATCTCCCGCGCGAGGTCGCGGTGTTCCGGCGGATAGATATGGTCAACGCCGCAGCCGAGCACCGCGTACGTGCGCCCGCCGGCTTCAACCACGGCTTTATGCGCCACGCCGTCAATACCGCGGGCGATGCCGCTGACAATGCCGACGCCGTTCTGCGAGAGGTAGCGGGCAAGCTCGTACGCGACATTCTGCCCGTAGGCGGTCATCAGTCGCGTGCCGACCATCGCCATCAGCTTCTCGCCGGGGGCGGGCATCCGCCCGACATAATAAAGCACCGCCGGGGGATGATCGATCTCCTTCAGCAGACGGGGATATTCCTCGTCCGTGCGGATGCAGATGGAAATGTTTCGTTTGAGAATGCGTTCGGTCAGCTGTTCGGGGTCGGTCTTCGCGCGGAAATCGAGGATGGCGTTGACCGTCTTTTCAGGTAAACGGCAGTGACGGAACTCGTTCGGGGTTCCGTTCCACGCTTCGGACAGGCTGCCGAAGTGGTTTAAAAGGTTTTGGATCCGGACCGCGCCGATTCCGTTCACATGATTAAACGCAACCCAATACGGCTTTTCCGGATCCATTTTTAAATCCATTCGGGGAAATCGATCGATATCTGTTTGGCGTCGATATCGACCTTCAAAATATGCTGAGGAATCGCGGGAACGAGCTCTTCCTTCCCGCTGTCCGTCCGGATGACGTAAACATCATTCGCGCCCGTCTCAATGATCTCCGTCAACACGCCGACGTGATTGCCGGCCTTGTCAAGCGCCTCAAGCCCGATCAGCTGATGGAAGTAATACTGCCCTTCCGGCAGCTTCGGCAGATCGGCCGCCTTGACGTAGAGATATTGATTGCGGAATTCAGCCGCCTGAGTCTCGTCTTCCAATTCCTTGAAACCGACGAGCAGATACGGATCCTTTTCGCGGACCCGGGCGATCGTCAGCGGCTTATGCTGTTCTCCGGCGAATACCGCTCTCCCTTTGCGGATGCGCTCCGGGAAGTCGGTGATGGGATCCAAGATCACATCGCCTTTGATGCCATGCGTTCTGTGGATCTTTCCGATACAAATAAATTCAGGTCCGCCTGTTTCGGACAGACCTGAATTCTTTGTTTCTAAATCTTTACCTCGTTCTGCACCGGAAGTCATCATTAGATTATGATTCAGGTTCCATTACATCTAATGTAACCTGTCTTCCGTCCCTGGCAGAAGTGACACGTAAAAGGACTCTGATTGCATTCGCGACACGACCGTTTTTCCCAATGATCCTGCCCATGTCCTCTTTTGCAACATGGAGTTCCAGGCGAACACGTCCCCCATTTTTTTCCTGAGAAACCTGCACGCTGCTTGGGTCATCTACCAGTGAAAGTGCAATATATTCCACAAGGTCCTTTGCGTAATCAACTTTCGCGGAATTATTTCTCTGCACTGGCACACACTTTCGTTTAGTGCTGGGAAGCGACGCGGGTCTTGACTTCTACGCCGCGGTTGGCGTAGTATTCTTTGGCTTCGGCCATCAGTTTGTCAAGATCTTCACCGGCCTTATAGCGGGCAAAGCGAGTGTCAACACCGGTCGCCTTGAAGAGTTTCGCGACGGATTCGGACGGCTGAGCACCATTGGAAAGCCAATGATAGATGCGGTCTTCTTTGACATCGAAGGTGAAGGGTTCGGTGCGGGGATTGTAGCTGCCCAGGATCTCCAGGAAGCGGCCATCACGCGGCGCTTCTTTGTCCGCGGCAACGAGACGATAAGAAGCCTGCTTTTTCAAACCCTGACGACGTAAACGAATTTTTACCATTTGAAGGTATCTCCTATTAGTTATTTTCTCTATTATATTTGGCGCAGTCGAATCTTCACTGAGGGGGTAGAGCTGAAGGGGTGCTCAGGGTCTGAGTGAAGATTGAAGCTGCTTAGCGAAACAGACCGGAAAGACCCTTTCCGCCTGTCTTTTTCACCATTTTCATCATCTTCTGCGAATCACGGAACTGCTTCAGCAGTTTGTTGATCGCAGGGACGTCGGTCCCCGCGCCCGCGGCGATTCTGCGCTTGCGGCTCGCGTTCAAAACGTCCGGGTGGCGCCGTTCGTAAGGCGTCATCGAACTGAGGATCGCTTCTGTAAGTTTAATCGATTTTTCCGCTTCCTGCGGATCAACCTGACGCGCGGCTTTGCCGAGATCGCCCGGGAGCATATCAAAGATCTTGCCCAGCGGGCCGAGCTTGCGCATGCTCTTCAGCTGATCGGAGAAGTCCTCCAGCGTGAACTGGCCGTTGAACATCCGCTCCGTCTGCTTGGCGGCGGTCTTCTGATCGAAGGCCGCTTCGGCCTTTTCAATCAAGCCGATGATGTCGCCCATGCCCAAAATGCGGGAGGCGAGACGGTTCGGGTCGTACGCTTCAATCGCGTCAATGCCTTCGCCGGTACCGATGAACTTGATCGGCACGCCGGTTACGCTGCGGATGGAGATCGCGGCACCGCCTCGGGAGTCGCCGTCCATCTTGGAGAGGACGAGGCCGGTAATGTTGACGTTGTCACGGAAGCCTTCCGCGACGTTCAACGCTTCCTGACCGATCATGGAGTCGACCACGAGCAGGATCTCGTTGATCGGGACATTCTTCTGAATGGCCTTGAGCTCCGCCATCAGCGCGTCATCCAACTGGGAACGGCCGGCGGTATCGATGATCATGACGGTATAGCCGCCCTTTTTGGCGTAGTCGTACGCGCGCTTCGCCAGTTCCGGCGGTTTGACGCCTTCCTGGTAGAAGACTTCGACGTCGATCTTCGCGCCGAGCGTCTGCAGCTGTTTCACCGCTGCCGGACGGTAGGGATCCGCCGCCACGAGCAGGACGCGTTCGCCCTGTCCGCGCAGCATCTTCGCCACTTTCGCGGAATGAGTCGTCTTACCGGAACCCTGAAGGCCGACGAACATGATCACGCGCGGCTTCTCGCCGGCAAGGTTCAGCTTCTCCGGCTCGCCGAGCGTCTTCTTCAGCTCTTCGTTGACGATCTTGATGACCATCTGGCCCGGGTTCAGCGCCTGAGAGACTTCAGCGCCGATCGCGCGCTCGCGGACATCGGCGACGAACTTCTTCACAACCGAATAATGCACATCGGCTTCAAGCAGCGCGATGCGCACTTCCCGCATGGCGGTATCGACATCTTCGGCGGAAAGCTTGCCTTTTCGCTTCAAAGACGCGAAGATTTGATCAAATCGTTCAGAAAGGCTCTCAAACATAAAATATCCTTATCGGGTCTAACAACTCAATAACCTTGTCTATTCTATCCTAAAACCTCAAATTCGTAAAGGACTTTCGCGCGGATGTGTGACCGCGGATTTTTTTAATCTTAAAATCTCCCGCCCCGGAGCCGTCCCTTTACGGCGGAATTCATTTCCTTATTATACTCTTTTCCCGGAAGATATCCGTTTCCCGCGGCGGTCTATTAATACTTTTTTTCACTAATCTTCACACGCTTTCG